>JANOKR010000431.1:0-5177 GCA_031419315.1 Betaproteobacteria bacterium | reverse complement strand
CGGCGGACTTCTGGTGGGCGCAGTGATGTTGCAGCGGCCCGAGTTCTTCAACGCCGTCGTCTGCCAGGTGCCGCTGCTGGACATGCAGCGTTATCACAAGCTGCTCGCAGGCGCCAGCTGGATGGCCGAATACGGCGACCCCGACAAGCCCGAAGACTGGGCTTTCATCTCGCGCTACAGCCCGTACCAGAACGTCTTGCCGGGCATGAAGCTGCCCAAGGTGCTGTTCACCACCAGCACTCGCGACGACCGCGTGCACCCCGGCCACGCGCGCAAGATGGCCGCACGCATGATCGAGCAGGGGCATGAGGTCGTGTACTACGAAAATATCGAAGGCGGCCATGGTGGCGCCGCCGACAACAACCAGCGCGCCGATTTGCAGACGCTGGAGTTCGCCTTCTTGTGGCAACAGCTCGGCCGCCGCGCGGCGATCCCCGTTCCTCCTCTGCGCGGCGAGGCGACGAAATGAGCGCCCCAAGGCCGGCCGGCGCCGGCCGCCCCCCGGGGGGATCAAGGAAAGTGGCAAAGCCACATTTCCTTGAGAGCGCGGCCTCAGCCAGCGCCGACGCGGTGCTCGACTTCTGGTTCGGCCGAGAACCTGGCGAAAAAACCCGCGCTGAGTGGTTCCGCAAGGACCCGGCGTTCGACCTCGAAATCAGCACCCGTTTCGGCGCGCTGATCGAGCAGGCCCTGGCCGGAGGCATCGACGCCTGGGCGGATGCGCCCCTGCCGGCGCTGGCGCGCGTGATCGTGCTCGACCAGTTCACACGCAACAGCTTCCGCGATACCGCACGCGCTTTTGCCGGCGACAGCCAAGCGCTGGCCGCGGCGCAGCGCATCTTGCAGCTGGGGTGGAACGTTGGCTACTCAGGCGTGCAGCGCCAGTTCTGCTACCTGCCGTTTGAACATGCCGAAGATCGGGGCATGCAGCAACTGGCCTTGCAGCTTTTTGCGCAGCTGGGCCAAGACCACCCCAAACTCGCCGAGCTGCTGAAATGGGCCCAAGCGCACCACGATATCGTCGCGCGTTTTGGCCGTTTCCCGCACCGCAACGCGGTGCTCGGGCGTGTCAGCACCGCCGAGGAGGCGCAGTTTCTGAGTCAGCCCGGCTCGAGTTTCTGACCGCGTCATCCACTCTTTCGAAAGTATCCACCGCATGAACCTCAGCCGCCGTACCGTCCTGGCCCATGCCGCAATCGCCGGCAGCGGGATCACCCTGCCGATCGGCTCGTCGGCGCAGGCCAACTGGCCGCGCCAGCCGATCCGCTTTGTGGTGCCCTTTGCGCCCGGCGGCACCTCGGAGATCGTCGCGCGCACGGTGGCCAACGAACTCACCAAGCAGTTCGGGCAGACGGTGTTTGTCGACAACAAAGGCGGTGGTGGTGGCATTCCTGCGATGCAGGATGTCGCCAAGGCGGCGCCCGATGGCCACACCATCATCCTCGGCCATGTCGGCTCGCTGGCGGTGAACCCGATCATCTTCCCGAACCAGCCTTTTGATGTGAACAAGGATTTCATCCCGGTCACCTTGCTGGCCAAGGTGCCGAACCTGTTTGTGATCCACCCCGATGTGCCGGCGAAGGACTTCCGCGAGTTCGTGGGCTATGTCAAAAAGAACCCCGGCAAGCTCAATTACGGCAGTGCCGGCAATGCCAGCGCCGGACATCTGGCGATGGAATATTTGAAGCTCGTCACCGGCATGTTCATCACCCACATCCCGTACCGCGGTACCGGCCCGATGCTGACCGACCTGCTCGCCGGCCGCACCCAGACCACGTCGACCGGGCTGCCGGCGCTGATCTCGCATGTCCGCTCGGGCAAGCTGCGTGCGTTGGCGGTCGGCACCGCACAGCGCCTGCCGGCGCTGCCCGACGTGCCGACGGTGGCCGAGATGGGTTTCCCCAGCTTCGAGACCTCGCAGTGGTACGGCATCCTGGCACCGGCGGGCACGCCGGCGGACATTGTCAAGCGCTTGCAGGAAGAGTCGCTGAAGGCGCTCAAATCGAACTCGGTCACCGAGCGGTTTGCGAGTGACAGCGCGGTTGGCGGCGGCGGGCCTTCAGCCGAGTTCGCGGCCTACATCGGCCAGCAGCAGAAGGTCTGGAAAGAGATCGTGCTGCGCGCGGGCATCAAGCCGGACTGACCAGAACCGGCGAACCGGGTAGCGCCGGCGCAGCCTTACCCGATCACCGGCAGGATGCTGATTTCGCGTCGGCCCGCAGCGGCCCGCGTTGGCCCCGGAGCCAGCAACCGCGACCGCGACCGCAACTGCCCACAGCCGGCATCGACATCCTGGCCCGCCGACTGGCGCAGGCGCGTCAGGATGCCGCGTTGGTTGAGCGCGCGTGCCATCGCCGCAGCACGCTCGGGCGCCGGCCGGCGGAAGTCCAGGCCATCGACCGCGTTGTACGGGATCAGGTTCATCATCGCGTAGCGGCCCTTGAGCAGCCGCGTGATGCCGTCGATTTCGTCGTCACTGTCGTTGATGCCAGCCAGCAGCGTCCACTGGTACTGGATCGGATAGCCCACCTGGCGCGCATAAACCTCGCCCGCTTCGACCAGCTCGGCCGGGCTGATGCGCGGCGCGCGGGGCAAGAGCTGCGCGCGCAATGTCGCGTCGGTGGTGTGCAGCGACAAGGCCAGCGCGGGTTTGACGCGGCCTTGCGGCAGGCGCTCAAAAACTCGGCTGTCGCCGACGGTGGAGAAGACCAGGTTCTTGTGCCCGATCGCCCCGGCCGTGCCGAGCAGGTCGATCGCCTCGAGCACCGCATCGAGGTTGTGCGCCGGCTCACCCATGCCCATGAAAACGACCTTGTTCACGGGGCGGCCCTGCGGCCCGCGGCGCGCCAGCACCACCTGGGCGACGATCTCGGCGCTGCCGAGCTGACGCAAAAGTCCATCGCGCCCGGTCATGCAAAAAACACAGCCGACGGCACAGCCAGCCTGCGTCGATACACACAGGCCGCCGCGCGGCAGACGCACGGTCTCGACGGTTTGGCCGTCGTGCAGCTCGATGAGCAGGCGCGCCGAACCGTCGGCACCTGCGTGCTCACTGCGCAGCGATGCCAAACTTGTCAGTTCAGCGGCGATGCCCGGCCAGGCGCTGCGCACCGCGGCAGGCAGGAAGTTTTCCGGCAGCCGGCGTGCACGCGAGAGCGGCAGCGCCTGCACCCAGGTGCGCAGCAGGTGCTGCAAATGGCGGTCGTTGGCGCCAAGGGCGCGCAGGCGTCCGCTGAGGCCGGCAATATCGAGGAGGTCGGTGCGGTTCATGGTCTTGCGGCGCATTGTCGACGCAACCGCAGCGCATCGTTGCGGCGTGACGGCGGCCACGGCCGCGGCCACGACCGCGGCCACGACCGCGGACACGATACGCGGCGCCGGCGCGACGAAGCCCACGTGCACGAAGCTCTGGAAATCATCGCGCAACGTGATCGACTTCAGAATTGGCCATGACTGCTCACTGCTCTCGCCGCCGGCTGCTGCAAGCCGGCACCGCCTTCGGGCTTCTGGCGGCCGCGCTGCCTGCGCTGGCTGCCGGCCGCGTCGTCGACGAAACCTGGCGTGACGATGCTCGCCAGCGCGACCTGCCGGTGCGCATCCGTTGGCCGGCCGCTTCCGGCGCGCTGCCGGTAGTCGTCTATTCGCACGGCCTGGGCGGCAGCCGCGAAGGCGGCGACTTCTGGGGCCAGGCCTGGTGCGACGCGGGTTTTGTGGTCGTGCACCTGCAACATCCTGGCAGCGACACTGCGGTGCTGCGTGCCGGGCTGCCGGCGCTGCGTGCGGCGGGCAACGCCGAGCAGTTGATCGCACGCGCCACTGACGTGCGTTTTGCGCTCGACGAGATCGGGCGCCGGCGGCTGGTCGATACCAACGATGCCGCCGGTGCACGCGCCTGGCGCGACGTGCGCAGTGACGCGATCGGCCTCGCCGGCCATTCTTTTGGCGCGCAGACCACGCAGGCGGTGGCCGGGCAACGCTTCCCGGTGCCGGCTGATCTGACCGACCCGCGCCCCAAGGCGTTCATCGCGCTGAGCCCTTCGACACACCGCTCGAACATGCCGGTGCAGGACCAGTTCGGCACCATCCGCCGGCCTTTCCTGGCGATCACCGGTTCGCTCGATGGCGACCCGTTCGGCGCCTACAAAGGCGGTGACCAGCGCGCGCGCCTCTTCGAAGGCTTGCCGGCCGGACAGCGTGCGCTGCTGTGGCTAGCAGGCGCCGACCACAACACTTTTGGCGGCAACGGCGAGCGGCGCATCACCGGCCGCGGCCCGTTTGCGCGCGAGCCCGCAGTATTTGCGCTGGAGCCGGCACATCACGCGCTCGTCGCTCGCATCAGCAGCTTGTGGTGGCACGCGCAACTGCTGGGTGACGCGGCGGCAAGGGCTGCCTTGCAGCGCCCGGACGGTCTAGAGCGCGGCGACCGCTGGCAGCTCGGTTGAGGCGCCGGCCGGCCGGGCTGCGGTAACCTTGTCGCCCGATACCGATACCGACATCGACACCCACCCCGAGAGCGCCCATGTTCAATACCGCCGTCGCTGGCAGCCTGCCCAAACCCGCCTGGCTCGCCGAAACCCAAAAGCTCTGGCCAGAATGGAAAAGCGAAGGTCAGGATCTCGCACAAGCCAAACTCGACGCCACGCTGCTGTGGATCAAGGCCCAAGAGGATGCCGGTCTGACGGTGATCGGCGACGGTGAGCAGTCGCGCCAGCACTTCGTGCATGGTTTTCTCGAGCAGGTCGAAGGCATCGACTTCGAGCACAAAGTCGAGATGGGCATCCGCGCCGACCGCTACAAGGCGATGGTGCCGCAGGTCATGTCGGCGCTGCGCCTCAAGGGCCGTGTGCATGCTGCCGAAGCGCAGTTCCTGCGCGCCCACACCCGGCACAAGATCAAGTTCACGTTGCCCGGGCCGATGACGATCGTCGATACCGTCGCCGACCGTTTTTACGGCGACCGCGTGAAGATGGCCTTCGCCTTTGCCGAACTGCTCAACCAGGAAGCGCTGGCGCTGCAGGCCGACGGCGTTGACATCATCCAGTTCGACGAACCGGCGTTCAACGTCTACATGAAGGACGCCGCCGATTGGGGTGTCAAGGCGCTCGAGCGGGCCGCGCAGGGCCTGACCTGTACCACGGCGGTCCATATCTGCTACGGCTACGGCATCAAGGCCAACG
>JANOKR010000430.1:0-2661 GCA_031419315.1 Betaproteobacteria bacterium | reverse complement strand
GTGCAGACCCGCGGCGGCTTGCTGACGATCGATTGGGCCGGTGGCGACAGCGCCGTCTTGTTGACCGGCCCGGCAGAAACAGTTTTTGAAGGGGAGATCGAACTTTGACCACGACCACAAGCGCGGCGGCCGGAACTGCCGGCGTGCAAGGCATCACCGAAAACGATATCGCCAACTACCTGGCCAACACACCGGGCTTCTTCGAGCGCCATGCCGAGCTGCTCGGCGCGATCCAGCTCACCAGCCCGCACGGCCTGCGTGCGGTATCACTGCAAGAGCGCCAGATGGAGATGCTGCGCGAGCGCATCAGGGGCATGGAGATGAAGCTCGTCGAGATGCTCCGCCATGGCCAGGAAAATGTCGCGATTGCCGACCGCTTGCACCGCTGCATCCACGCCGTGCTGCTGACGGCCGATGCCGAACAACTGCCGGCGGTGCTGGTCAACGCGCTGCAGCACCAGTTCCTGATTCCGCAGGCCGCGATCCGTGTCTGGGGCACCGCGCGCCAGCATCCGGGGCAGGACTTCGCGCAGGCAGTGAGCGACGATGTGCGCAGCTTTGCGGCGAGCCTGTCGCTGCCTTACTGTGGGTTGAACGCCGGCTTCGAAGCCGCCGGCTGGCTTGGCGAGCCGGCCACGGTGCTGTCGCTGGCGATGATCCCGCTGCGCCACGACAGCGAAGATGCTTTTGGCCTGCTCGTGCTCGGCTCGCCCGACGCGACGCGATACAGCGCCGATATGGGCACCGAATTTCTGCAGCGCATCGGCGAGACTGCGAGTGCCGCGCTGTCGCGGTTGCGGCCGGCCTGAAGGCGGCACTTTCCGCATCCACAGCGACGATGGCCGCCGTCGACGTCGACACCCTGAGCGAACGCGACGCGGAGCGAGTCGCAAATACCGGCGCCTACCTGCAGCATCTGGTCGTCGAGCGCCGGCTCGCGCCGCGCAGCGTGCACATGATCCGCGTTGCACTCATTCGGCTTGGGGCCAGCGCCGCGGCTGACGGCCTGGGCTTAAGTGAATTGCAGCCGCAGCATATTCGCCGCTACGCGGCTCGGTTGCGCAGCGGCAGGCTCGCGCCGCGCAGCATCGCCATCGTGCTGTCGGCCTGGCGCGGCCTGTACCGCTGGTGGGGTCGCAATGGGGTTGTGGCCCTGAATCCGGTCGATGGTGTGCGCGCGCCCAAAGCACCCAAGCCGCTGCCCAAGGCCTTGTCGGTCGAACAAGCGGTGGCACTGGCGACGCATGCTGGCCAGCCGATCGCAGGCCAAGGCGCGGGCCAGCGCGCGGGCCAAGGCGCAGACCGAAAAAGCGATGCGGCCTTGCGAGCCCGCGACCATTGCATCGTCGAGCTGCTTTACGGCGGCGGCCTGCGGGTTGGCGAACTGGTCGGCCTGGATGTGCGCGCTGGTGTGGGCGGCTGGATCGACGATGCCGATGCCACTGCGCACCTGCTCGGCAAGGGCTCGAAGCGGCGCAGCGTGCCGCTTGGCGCGCCGGCGCTGCAAGCGCTGAGTCTGTGGCGCGAAGCCCGCATCGGCCTGGCCAAAAACGCCGAGCCGGCCCTGCTGGTCAGCCGCCGCGGCACGCGCCTGAGTGCCAGTCAGGTGCGCACGCGGCTGAAGGCGATGGCGCTGCAAGCCGGCCTGCCAACCCATGTGCACCCGCATATGTTGCGCCACAGTTTTGCCAGCCACTTGCTGCAGTCCAGTGGCGACTTGCGGGCGGTGCAAGAGCTGCTCGGCCACGCCAGTATCTCGACGACGCAGGTTTACACGAAGCTCGATTTCCAGCATCTGGCCAAGGTCTACGACGCTGCGCATCCCCGCGCGAAACTGGCGCCCAAGCCGTGAAGTCGATCCGCCTGCGGCCGGGCAAGGAGCGCTCAGCTCTGCGCCGCCATCCTTGGGTCTTCGAGGGCAGCATTCACAGCGGCAAGGCCGACCCCGGCGAAACGGTGCGCGTTGACGCCAGCGACGGCAGCTTCCTCGCCTGGGGCGCGTACAGCCCGAGCTCGATGATCCGCGTGCGCGCCTGGAGCTTCGATGTCGGCGAACGCATCGATGCGAAGTTCATCCACGGCCGCATCCAGCGCGCGGTGGCTTATCGCGCGCGGCTGGCGCCGGCCAGCAACGGCGTGCGGCTGGTGCATGGCGAAGCCGACGGCCTGCCGGGCTTGATCGTCGATCGTTATGCCGAGACCCTGGTTGCGCAGTTTTTGTGGGCTGGTGTCGAGCGCTGGAAAGACTCGATCGCCGATGCCTTGCTTGCCGCGACCGGCGTGCAACGGCTCTATGAACGCTCTGACGCCGGCGTTCGCGCACTCGAAGGCCTGGAGCCAAAAACCGGCTGGCTGCGCGGCGACGGCGGCACCGAGGTTGACATCGAAGAACATGGCTGGCGCCTGCGCGTGGATATCGCTGCCGGCCACAAGACCGGCTTCTATCTCGACCAGCGCGACAACCGCGCGCTGTTTGCGCGTTGGGTGCGCCAGTTCGGCGCCACCAGGGTGCTCAACTGCTACTGCTACACGGGCGGCTTTTCGGTTGCCGCGCTCGCCGGTGGCGCAACCGAGATCACCAGCGTCGATTCGTCGGCGCCGGCCCTGCAGCGAGCGCGGGCGCATGTTGAAGCGCATGCACAAACGCTTGCGACTGCGACT
>JANOKR010000429.1:0-3450 GCA_031419315.1 Betaproteobacteria bacterium | reverse complement strand
CTGCCGCGCCGTCCAGGCGCAGCGCCGCTGTACTCAGCACCGGCTCGCCGGCCAGCCGCAGGCGATGCCCTTGCCCGTCGGCATGCAGTGAAAAAGCGCGCTGCGAGCCCGGCTCGAGCACCGCCTCGGCCAGCAGGTAGGCGCGAGCCTGCTCGGCGTCGAGCAGGTTGCGCGAACTCTGGTTGGTGAATCCGATAGCGATTGTGTACAGCATCGGCAGGATCACGAAGACCAGCGCCGCGGCGATGCCGGGAAAGAGATAACGCGAGGCCCGGGTTCGCGCCGAGGTATAGGTCCACAGGCCGAGCGCGGTGATCACGAGCAGGGCCAGTGCCAGCAGCGTCTGCCCACTGGTATGCACGACGATCACCGCGTAGAGTGCAGCGGCGGCGGCCAGCGCGGCAATGATGCGGCCAGGCCAAGGGCTCGGCGGCGCGGCCTGGCGTCGACGCGGCACCGTCGGCGGCGCTGGCACCGCGGGCAGCGAAGGCGCCACGGCCGGCGTCGACGTCATGACACCAGAATCCTGCGCGCCGCTGCGTCGAGCGCTTGCTTCGCATCCTGCCGGCCTTCGCTGAGTGTCGTCAGCGACGACTTCATCGCGGCCCAGAAGCGGCCCATCTCGGGGATGCTCGGTGTCGGCACGCCGTCCCGCGCCGACGCCATGATGCCGGCGATCCTGGCGCCATTCACCGGGTCGGCGGTGAGCTCATTGAAGTAGGCGCGATTGGCCGGCGCGCCGATCGGCTCGGCTCGGCACGGTCGATCGCACGCAGGCCGGGCAGGGTGAGCAGCTAGTTTTCGATGAACTCGACCGCGAGTTCACGTTGCTGTGTCGCGCGGCTGATCATCAGGCCCTTGACGCCGATGTAGGGCGCGGCGGCCTTGCCGGCAACGCTGGGGATCTTGGCGACGCCGAAGTCGACGCCGACGCGGCGCAGGTTGACCCAGGCCCAGGGCCCGTTGATCATCATTGCGACACGGCCCTGGGCCATCGCGGCTTCCATCTCCGGGTAGCCACTGCCGACCGGCATCAGGCCTTCGCGGAACAGGCGCTCGAGCAATCGCGCGCCGGTCAACGCACCAGCGTTGTTGACGCCGGTATTGCGCGCGTCGAAGCTGCCGTCAACGCGCTGCAAAAACGCGTAGCCGCCGTTGGCGGCGAGCAGCGGCCAGGTGAAATAGTTTTTCGTGTAGTCCCAGAGAATCGCGCGCCGGCCTTCGGTTTTGAGCCGCGCGTCGATGGCAAAAACTTCTTCAAAGGTCTGCGGCGGCACCGGCACCAGCTTGCGGTTGTAGATCAGCGTGATGGCCTCGATCGCCAGCGGATAACCCCACAGCCGGCCACGCTGGCTGAAGCCCCGCCAGCCCAGCGGGTCGATCGCGTCGAACACCGCGCGGCTCGGGTTGACCGGGTGCAGCAGGCCGGCGGCGATCCACTCGCCGATGCGGTCGTGGGCATAAACGTAGATGTCCGGGCCCTTGCCGGCCGACGCCGCCTGCTGGTATTTCGACGGGCCGTCGTCGGGGGTCTCGATCACCACCGGCACGCCAGTGGCCGCGGTGAACGCCTCGCCCATCTTGCGCATCGCTTTGGCGCCTTCGACGGTGAACCAGATCACCAGCGGGGCCGGGTTGGCGGCGCGCGCGGTGCCGCAATTGCCCAGCGCGGCTGCGGCGGCGCCAGCCTTTGCGCCGGCGCGCAGCAGCGCGCGGCGGGTCAGCAGCGGCAGGGTGTCAGCGCGCCTGGGCATGGGCTGCGGTGGTCCAGCCTTCAGCGGGCCGCCAGATGGCGGGCGAGAAACTTTTCGACCCGGCTCCAAAAATCGACCTGGGTCTTCAGGTGCTGCCAGCCATGGCCTTCGTTCGGGTAGACGATCCATTCGAGCGCCGGGTTGTGCGCCTTGACCGCGTCGCGGAACTTCTCGCCATGCACGATCGGCACCCGGACATCCCAGTTGCCATAGGCCATCAGCAGCGGCTGCTTGATGCGCGCGGCATTCTCGATCGGTGAGGCGGCCGCGAGCATTGCCGCATCGGCCACCGGGTCGCCGATCATGCGGGGCATGCCATAACGTTTGAACTCATCGGAGAGGTCACTCCAGCGGACCTCATACATCAAGCGGATATCGGTGACGCCGGCCCACTGAAAACCGCAGCGGAAAAGATCAGGGTCGCGCGCCAATCCCATCAGCGTGGCGTAGCCGCCGTAACTGGCGCCGGCGATGCAGATGCGCTTCGGGTCGGCGATGCCCTGTTCGATGGCCCAGCGCGCGCCGTCGGCCAGATCGTCCTGCATCGCCCGGCCCCATTGTTTGAAACCGGCCTCGAAATGGCGGGCGCCAAAACCGGTGCTGCCGCGAAACTCGGGCTGCAGCACGGCATAGCCGCGTGAGGCGAGAAACTGCACCTCGGCCTGCCAGCGCCAAGTCGCGCCACGAACCCAGGGCCCGCCATGCACATAGACGATCAGGGGCAGGTTCTTGCGCGCGCCGCCGGGGGGCAAGGTCAGGTAGGCCGGGATCTCCAGGCCGTCGCGCGCCTTGTAGCGCAGCATGTCCATCACGCCCATCTGGCGGGGGTCGATCGCCGGCTGGCTGCGCCCGAGCAATGTCAGCTTACGCGCAACCGTGTCGTAGACATAGGTCAGCGTGGGCTGAACGTCTGAGAAGGCGGCGACCAGCACGAAAGGGGTTTCGCTGCGCTGCGGCACCGAGATCAGGTTGGCGGTGGCCGGCAACAGCGCATCCACCGCTGCCTGCATGGCTTTCATCTCGGGCACCAGCCAATGCGTGACCCAGGCATCGGCGTTGAAGCGCAGGCCGAGCAGTTGTTTGTCGGTGGCAATGAACTGCGCGTCGAGGTCGTAGTCCTTCGACGCCAGCAAGGCCACCGGGTCCGGCCGACTTGTTGCGGTATCGAGCAGATGCACCGCCCGGGTGTCGCGGCCGACTCGGGCCAGGACGTAGACCTTGCCGTCGGCGTCGACAAAGCGCGGCGACATGATGTCCGGTGACAGCGGGTCGTGTTCGCTGAGTTTTTTCCATCCGCCGCTGGCGTCGCGCAGGTGGACTGCCACCTTGTTCAGGTGCGACGTCACGACCGCGCGCAGCTGGCCGCGTGCCTCTAGCACCCAGTCGACGGCGTGCAGCGGCGCATCGACCTGGGCGCTGCGGCCCGTGCGGGTGTCCAGGCGTTTGAGCCTGATGAAGCCGACCTTGTTGCCGGTGTAGTCCTCCGGGCTGACGACATGAACGTCGTCACGCGCAGTGCTGCTGTACCCACGCAGCAAGTAAGTATTGGCCGGCAGGATCAGTTCAGAGTCGGTGGGGCTCTTGATGAACACTCGTGTCGAATGCACGAGTTGACGGAAGTTGGTGTCGTCGTGATCCACCGCAAACAGCCCCGGCCCGCGGTCGACAAAACCGGGCCCGGCAAGCTCGGTCTGCA
>JANOKR010000428.1:0-1502 GCA_031419315.1 Betaproteobacteria bacterium | reverse complement strand
GCCGCACGGCTTGTTCAGCCAGCGGGCGCGGTTCTGAAATGACGACCCCTAGACACCTTCGGTGTCGTCCCCCGGGGGGATCAGCCCTCTTGGGGCGGCCCGGCGAGGGCTGACATGGCCGTCACGCTCGACACGCCGCACGCCCCGAGCCCGCGCCTGCCGGCGGTGCGCTGGGCCGTCGCCGGCACCGCGCTGGCGCTGCTGCTGATCGCGCCGCTCATGCTCGATGCGTATTACCTGCACGCACTGATCTTCGCGATGATCTTCCTGCTGCCTGCCCATGGGCTGAACCTGATCCTGGGCTACACCGGCATGCTGTCGCTCGCGCAAGGCGTGTTCTTCGGCATCGGGGCCTACGCCTCGGCGCTGTTGTCGATGCACTTCGGCACGCCCTTTGTATTCAACCTCTGCGCGGCCGCGGTGATCGCCGGGCTGGTCGCGCTGCCGCTGGGCATCCCGGCGCTGCGGTTGCGCACCACCTCGTTTGTGATGTGCACGCTGGGCTTCGTCGTCGTTGCCCAGATGGTGGCCAAGAACTGGATCGACCTCACGCGTGGCGACATGGGCCTGTCGGGCATCGCACGCCCGAAGCTCAGCTTCGGCGAGCATGTGCTCGCGATCACACAGATCCCGCAGTACTACTACCTGATCCTCGTCGTCGCCCTGCTCGCCACCGCTGTGTTCATCGCCTTGATTCGGTCACCGGCGGGTCGCTGCATGGTGGCGATCCGCGACAACGAGACGCTGGCCGAATCGGTGGGCATCTCGACTTGGCACTACAAGCTGATCGTCTTCATGCTCAGTGCCGCTTTTGCCGGGCTCGGCGGCAGCCTGTATGCGCACTACGAGACCGTGGTCAGCCCGCTCGTATTCCAGATGTACTACTCGAATACGATTCTGATCATCGTGCTCGGGGGTGGTGTCGGCCGGCTGCCGGGCGCCGTGATCGGCAGTTTCCTGTTCGTCGCGCTGACCGAGGCGCTGCGCATCGCGCCCGAGCTGCGCATGATCCTGTACGGATTGGTGCTGCTGCTGCTGGTGTTTGTTTTCCCGCAGGGCATCTCACCGCTGGTCGAGCGCGCCACCGATCGGCTGGCACGGCCGGGCCGGAAGAAGGGTAGTGCGGAATGAGCGCACTCGAGGTCTTGCTGCGCATCGAAGGCCTGCGCAAGAACTACGGCGGGGTGCCGGCTTTGCAGGGTGTGGACATCGAGCTGAAGCGCGGCGAGGTCTGCGGGCTGATCGGCCCCAATGGATCCGGCAAGTCCACGTTGTTCGACTGCTGCACCGGGCTGCAACGCAGCGACGCTGGCCGCGTGCTGCTTTCTCGCAGCGGGCCATTGGGTTTTTTAGGTTGGCTGTTTTCGTTCAATGCGATGGTGCTGGCGCAAACCGTGCTAGTGCTGCCTGTGGTGACAGCGCTGGTGCGCCAGACGATTGAAGACGCAGACCGCAGCCATGGCGAGCAGTTTGCATCGCTGGGTGCCGGCTCCTTCATGCGC
>JANOKR010000427.1:0-3150 GCA_031419315.1 Betaproteobacteria bacterium | reverse complement strand
GACACGCGCGCCTCGGCAAGCGGGTGCAGCAGGTTCCAGCGCTCGGCATCCTGGCCGTCGCGCGCGAGCTCGTTGAAGCTCGGGCAGCTCCAGACATTGGCCGAGACGCCCCAGTCCTTCTCCAGCAACTCGCGTGCGAACTGGCTTTCGCGCAGGATCGTGCCGCTGCCCAGCAGGTTCACGCGCGGCGTCTTCTTCGCGCCTTCTTCAAGCAGGTACATGCCCTTGATGATCTGCTCTTCGGTGCCGGCCTTGAGGCCCGGCATAGGATAGTTTTCGTTGAGCAGCGTGATGTAGAAATAGACGTTCTCCTGGCGCTCGACCATGCGTTTGAGGCCATGGTGCAGGATCACGCCGACCTCATGCGCAAAGCTCGGGTCGTAGCTGATGCAATTCGGTATCGTGCCGGCCAGGATGTGGCTGTGACCGTCTTCATGCTGCAGGCCTTCGCCATTCAGCGTGGTCCGCCCCGAGGTGCCGCCGAGCAGGAAACCACGCGCCTGCATGTCGCCCGCGGCCCAGGCCAGATCGCCAATGCGCTGGAAGCCGAACATCGAGTAGTAGATGAAAAACGGAATCATGATCCGGTTGTTCGTCGAGTACGACGTTGCCGCGGCGATCCAGCTGCTCATGCCACCGGCTTCGTTGATGCCTTCTTGCAGGATCTGGCCGTTGACCGTTTCTTTGTAGTACATGACCTGGTCCTTGTCGACCGGGGTGTACTTCTGCCCTTCGGGGGTGTAGATGCCAATCTGGCGGAACAGGCCTTCCATACCGAAGGTGCGCGCCTCGTCGACGAGGATCGGCACCACGCGCGGCCCCAGCGCCTGGTCGCGCAGCAACTGGGTCAGGAAGCGCACATACGCTTGCGTGGTGCTGATCTCGCGGCCTTCGGCGGTCGGCTCGAGCACCGCCTTGAAGGTCTCGATTCCCGGCACCGTGAAGCTCTCGTCGGCCTTCGGCCGGCGCTTGGGCAGATAACCGCCGAGAGCCTTACGGCGCTCGTGCAGGTACTTCATCTCCGGGGTGTCGTCGCTAGGTTTGTAGAACGGGATCTTGGCCAGCTCGCTGTCGGGGATCGGGATGTTGAAGCGGTCGCGGAAGCTGCGCAGATCGTCGTCGCTCAGCTTCTTGGCCTGGTGGGCGGTGTTCTTGCCCTCGCCGGCCTTGCCCATGCCCCAGCCCTTGACCGTCTTCACCAGCAGCACCGTCGCCTGGCCTTCGGTGTTGTTGTTGGCGCGGTGAAAGGCGGCGTAGACTTTCTGCGCGTCGTGGCCACCACGGCGCAGGCCCCAGATATCGTCGTCGCTCATCTTGGCCACCATCTCCAGCGTGGCGGCAGACCGGCCGAAGAAGTTTTTGCGCACGAACGCACCATCGTTGGCCTTGAAGGCCTGGTAGTCGCCGTCCAGCGTGTCGAGCATGACCTTGCGCAACGCGCCATCTTTGTCGCGCGCGATCAGCGGGTCCCAGTTGCTGCCCCAGATGAGCTTGATGACGTTCCAGCCGGCGCCACGGAATTCGCCTTCGAGCTCCTGGATGATCTTGCCGTTGCCACGCACCGGGCCGTCCAGGCGCTGCAGATTGCAGTTGACGACGAAGATCAGGTTGTCGAGTTTTTCGCGCGCCGCCAGGCCGATCGCGCCCAGGCTTTCCGGCTCGTCCATCTCGCCGTCACCGCAAAAGACCCAGACCTTGCGCTTCGCGGTATCGGCGATGCCACGGGCGTGCAGATATTTCAGGAACCGCGCCTGGTAGATCGCCATGTGCGGCCCGAGGCCCATCGACACGGTCGGGAACTGCCAGAACTCGGGCATCAGCTTCGGATGCGGATAGCTGCTCAAGCCCTTGCCACCGACCTCTTGGCGGAAATTGAGCAACTGCTCTTCGCTCAGCCGGCCTTCGAGAAAGGCGCGGGCGTAGATGCCGGGTGAGCTGTGGCCCTGGATGTAGAGCAGGTCACCACCACGCTCTTCGTTTTCGGCATGCCAGAAATGGTTGAAGCCGGCCGCAAACATATGGGCTAACGAAGCAAACGAGCTGATATGACCGCCGAGATCGCCACCGTCGGCGGGGTCGAGGCGGTTGGCTTTGACGACCAGCGCCATCGCGTTCCAGCGCATGTACGCACGCAGGCGGCCTTCGAGCTCGAGATTGCCCGGGCTGCGCTCTTCGTGGTCGGGCTCGATCGTATTGATGTACGCGGTGTTCGCCGAAAACGGCAGGTCGATGCTCTGCTGGCGGGCCTCTTCAAGCAGGCGCTCGAGCAGGTAGTGGGCACGCTCTGGGCCCTCAGCCTGGATGACGGCGCTGAGCGCGTCCATCCACTCGCGGGTTTCCTGGGCGTCGGTGTCGTTGGCGGCGGCGCCGAGAATTGATTCGGGCAGGGCGGACATCGGCAGGCTCCTGAAGGGCTCGTTGAGGTAACGCGCGGGTTGTGAAACGACGACGTCGGTTTCCATGGTTTGGACGCGCGGCGCGAGTGTCGCACAAGTTCTTTCATTTTCAAATAGTGATCTTGCGTGCCGTAATATGAAATGCAAGACCCGGTTCTGAACAAACCGCGCCCCGGATAATCAGCCACCCATGGCGCCGACCACGAACACCGCAATCAGCCCGGCCGCAGCCATGCCGAAAGCCAAACGGCTGATCGGCCGCTGGTGGCGAAACCAGTCGCCGGCGCGCCAGGACCGCTTCGCCACGCTCGGCCCGCTGGTCTCGGTGATGCTGTTTCTCGCCGCCATCATCTCGGCCTTCTGGTACCTGCGCAACGAAGAGATCGAGCGCGAAACCGAGTCGCTCAAACGCGATACCGAAATTGCACAACAGCAGATCGGCTTGCGGCTGATCGAAAACCAGCAGCAGTTTGGCCGCATCACGCGTGACCTGGTGGTGCGCGGCATCGACAAACGCGAATTCCTGGTCCAGGCCGAGGCCTTTGCGCGCGACCGGCCCGAGGTCACGCATGTGAGCTGGCTCAGCGCCCAGCGGCTTGAGCGCGCCAGTCACTGGGCGACGCTGCACTACCCTGAACTGAACCCCGACCCCGACCCGCCGGTTGCCGGCTCGCATCTCGCCGCCGCCAGCAGCGCGGCCGAGGCGGCCTTCATGAGCGCGCGGCAGTTGCGCCAGCCGGTCTACTCCAAGGCC
>JANOKR010000426.1:0-6975 GCA_031419315.1 Betaproteobacteria bacterium | reverse complement strand
AAGGCCGGCACCGAAGAGCAGATCATCAAGGGCATGTACCTGCTTGAAGAAGGCGCGAAGAAGACGCCGCGCGTGAACCTGCTGGGCAGCGGCACGATCCTGCGCGAAAGCATGGCCGCCAGGCAGATCCTCGAGGCTGACTGGGGCGTCGCAGCCAACGTCTGGAGCTGCCCGAGCTTCAATGAACTCACCCGCGACGGCCAGGATTGCGAGCGCTGGAACCTGCTGCACCCGATGGCCGACCCGCGTGTGCCGTTCGTGACTGCGCAGCTTGCACCCCACGCCGGGCCGGTGATCGCGTCGACCGACTACATGAAAAATTATGCCGAACAGATCCGCGCTTTCATGCCGCGCGGCCGCAGCTTCAAGGTTCTGGGCACCGACGGTTTTGGGCGCAGCGATTTCCGCTCCAAGCTGCGTGAGCACTTCGAGGTCAACCGGCATTACATCGTCGTCGCGGCGCTGAAATCGCTCGCTGACGAAGGCACGCTGCCGATGACCAAGGTGGCCGACGCGATCGCCCGGTACGGCATCGACGTCGACAAGATCAACCCGCTCTACGCCTGAACCCCGGCGCCGGCGCAACAACACAAAGACGGAGACAGGCCATGGCGTTGGTCGAAGTGAAGGTTCCCGATATCGGTGACTTCAAGGAAGTCGAGGTCATCGAGCTGCTGGTCAAGGCCGGCGACACAGTGACTGTTGAGCAGTCGCTGCTGACGGTGGAGTCCGACAAGGCGTCGATGGAAATCCCGTCGTCACACGCAGGTGTCGTCAAGGAGCTCAAGGTCAAGCTCGGCGACAAGGTCGCCGAAGGCGTGTTGGTGCTGCTGCTGGAAACGGCGGGGGCGCCGGCTGTTGCTGCAGCGACGTCCGCAGCACCGACCGCTGCCGCGCCGACGGCCGCACCGGCCCAGGCCGCCATTGCCGACGCTGCCGACGCCGCGCGAGCTGATGCTCAATCGCGTGCACCAAGTGCGGCAACGATCGATATCTTCGTACCCGATATCGGCGACTTCGACGAGGTCGCGGTGATCGAGGTTTTTGTCAAGCCAGGCGATACCGTCAAGGTCGAACAGAGCCTGATCACGGTCGAGTCCGACAAGGCGTCGATGGAGATCCCGTCATCGCACGCCGGGGTGCTCAGCGAGATCAAGGTCAAGGTCGGCGACAAGGTCAAGCAGGGCAGCCTGATCGCGGTGCTGCGTGCCGCAATGGCCGGGGCCTTGAGCCCGCCGGCCGCAGCGGCGTCGGCATCGGCTACGCCTGCTGCATCGCCGTCAAGTGCGCCATCGAGCGCGGCCCCGCCGGCCGCAGCGGTGGCGGTGGCGGTGGCGGCGCACGATCCTGCCGCGGCCAAAGGCACGCTGCCCCACGCCTCGCCCTCGATCCGCAAATTGGCACGCGAGCTCGGTGTGCCGCTGGCCGAGGTCGCCGGCTCCGGCCCCAAGGGCCGGATCACTGAAGTCGATGTCCAGGGTTTTGTCAAAGGCGTGATGGCCGGCGCACTGCAGACCGCTGCGCAAAAGGCCAAGGCACCTGCCGCTGCGGCCAGTGGCAGTGCGTTCCCCGGCCTGCTGCCCTGGCCGCAAATTGACTTCTCCAAGTTCGGGCCTATCGAGAGGAAGGACCTGAGCCGGATCAAGAAGATCAGTGGTGCCAACCTGCACCGCAACTGGGTCGTGATTCCGCATGTCACCAACCACGACGATGCCGATATCACC
Source organism: Betaproteobacteria bacterium (assembly GCA_031419315.1). Classification (GTDB taxonomy): domain Bacteria; phylum Pseudomonadota; class Gammaproteobacteria; order Burkholderiales; family Burkholderiaceae_C; genus Rubrivivax. Next base: position 5,251 of record JANOKR010000426.1, on the reverse strand, counting down.
GAGCTCGAAGCGTTCCGCGTCCAGCTCAACCGCGAAAACGAAAAGGCCGGCATCAAGGTCACGATGCTGGCTTTCCTGATCAAGGCCTGCGTCGCTGCGCTGAAAAAATTCCCCGACTTCAACGCCTCGCTGGATGGCGAACAAATCGTCTTGAAGAGCTACTTCAACATCGGTTTTGCCGCCGACACGCCCAACGGCCTGGTCGTGCCGGTGATCAAGGACGCCGACAAAAAAGGCATCTTCGCGATCAGCCAGGAGATGGGCGAGCTGGCCAAAAAAGCGCGCGACGCCAAGCTCGTGCCGGCCGACATGAGCGGCGGCTGTTTCAGCATCTCTTCGCTGGGCGGCATTGGCGGGCGCTATTTCACGCCGATCATCAACGCGCCAGAAGTCTCGATCCTTGGCGTGTGCAAGAGCAGCACCGAGCCGCGCTGGGACGGCCAGGCTTTTGTACCTCGCCTGATCCTGCCGCTGTCGCTGAGCTGGGACCACCGCGTCATCGACGGTGCTTCGGCCGCGCGCTTCAACGCCTACCTCGGTCAGATCCTCGCCGACTTCAGGCGCATTTTGCTGTGACCACCATCACCGCCGTCCGCAAGGGCGGCCAGGTGGCGATCGCCGCCGACTCGCTGGTGACCTTTGGCGATACCCGGCTGTCGCATGGTTACGAGGCCAACGACAAGGTCTTTCGCATCGGCAACTCGTGGGTCGGCATGGCCGGCACGACGGCGCATTTCCCGGTGCTGCAAAAGGCCCTGGGCACGCTGGAGCCGGGCGACCTGCGCCTGGATTCGCGCGACGCCGTCTTCGAGACTTTTCTCAAACTGCATCCCAAGTTGAAGGCGCAGTTTTTCCTGAATACCAAGGAAGAAGACGCCGACCCCTACGAGAGCAGCCAGTTCACGGTGCTCATCGCCAACGCCAGCGGGATCTTCGGTGTGTATTCGTACCGCGAGGTCTTCGAATTCGATCGCTTCTGGGCCATCGGCTCGGGCCGCAGTTTTGCGCTCGGTGCGATGTTCGGCGCCTGGGAGCGCCTGAAGACAGCGCGCGAGGTCGCCGAACTCGGGGTGCGCGCGGGCTGCGAATTCGACAAAAACTCAGCCGGGCCGGTGAAGGCCCACACGATCAAATTGAAAGGTTGAAACCATGGCGTCGATTCAGATCAAGGTGCCGGATATCGGCGACGTCAAGGACGTGTCGGTGATCGAGATCCTGGTCAAGCCGGGGGACGTCGTGAAGGCCGAGCAAAGCCTGGTCACGGTGGAGTCCGACAAGGCGTCGATGGAAATCCCGTCTTCAGCGGCGGGTGTCGTGAAGGCGCTGCTGGTGAAGATCGGCGATACCGTCAACGAAGGTTCGGTGCTGCTCGAACTGGAGGCCGAAAGTGTCAGCGCGGCGGCCGGTGCGACCACAACCGCATCGGTCCCCGCGCCGGCAACTGCATCGGCGTCGGCACCTGCCGCCGCGGCCTACGCCGGCAGCGCCGACCAGACCTGCGATCTGCTCGTGCTCGGTGCCGGCCCGGGTGGTTATTCGGCCGCTTTCCGCGCTGCCGATCTCGGCCTGAAGGTCGTGCTCGTCGAACGTTTCCCGACCCTCGGCGGCGTCTGCCTGAATGTCGGCTGCATCCCGAGCAAGGCTTTGCTGCATGTCGCCGCGGTGATGGACGAGGCGGCGCACTTTGCCGATCTCGGCATCAGCTTCGGCAAGCCCGCGATCGACATGGGCAAGCTGCTTGCGCACAAAAACAAGGTCGTCGGCAAACTTACCGGCGGGCTGGCCGCAATGGCCAAGATGCGCAAGGTCACGGTGGTGCAAGGTGCCGGTGAATTTGCCGACCCGCACCATCTGCGCATCACGGCGGCCGACGGCAAGTTGCAGACGATCCACTTCAGCCGCGCCATCATCGCCGCGGGTTCAGAAGCGCTGAAGCTGCCGTTCCTACCGAACGACGACCCGCGCATCGTGACGTCCACCGGCGCGCTCGAATTGCGCCAGCAACCGAAGCGCATGCTCGTCATCGGTGGCGGCATCATTGGCCTGGAGATGGGCACCGTCTATTCGACACTCGGCGCGCGACTGGATGTCGTCGAGATGCTCGACAGCCTGATGCTCGGCGCCGACCGCGACCTCGTTCGCGTCTGGCAGAAGATGAACGCCAAGCGCTTCGATAACATCATGTTGAAGACCAAGACCGTTGCTGCACAGGCGACTGCCGACGGCATCCTGGTCAGCTTCGAAGGGGAGGGCGCGCCCGAGCATGTGCGAAACACGCCGCAGCTTTACGACCTGGTGCTGCAAGCGGTCGGCCGCAGCCCGAACGGCAACAAGATTGGCGCTGACAAGGCCGGAGTCATCGTCGGCGACCGCGGCTTCATCGCGGTGGATGCCCAGATGCGCACCAACGTGCCGCATATTTTTGCCATCGGCGATATCGTCGGCCAGCCGATGCTGGCGCACAAGGCGGTGCACGAGGCGCATGTCGCCGCCGAGGTCGCCGCCGGTGAGGCCCTTGATGATGCCAACCTGCGCCGGGCGCAGTTCGATGCGCGTGTGATCCCCAGCGTGGCCTACACCGACCCCGAGATTGCCTGGGTCGGCCTCACCGAAGACGAAGCCAAGGCACGTGGCATCGCGGTCAAGAAGGGCCTGTTCCCGTGGACGGCGTCGGGCCGGGCGATTGCCAACGGCCGCGACGAAGGTTTCACCAAACTGCTGTTTGACGCGAAGAGCCACCGCATCGTCGGCGGCGGCATCGTTGGCACCCATGCCGGCGACATGATCGGCGAGGTTGCACTGGCCATCGAGATGGGCGCCGATGCGGTCGATATCGGCAAGACGATTCACCCGCACCCGACACTTGGCGAAAGCATCGGCATGGCCGCCGAGATCGCCCATGGTTCGTGCACCGACGTGCCGCCGGCGCGCAAGTAGCGGCGCCTCGAATCGCACCGTTGTTGTGTGCGGGAAAAAACCAGGGGCCCCGCGGGGCCCCTTGATGTTTTTGGAGCTTGAACTTGCTCAGGCCTTCTTGACGTAGGCGCTGCACCAGCCCTTGCCGGCGACCTGCTTGCCGGCAAACAACGGGCAGCCGCCCCAGGCGTCGGTGGGCTTGCCTTGATAGAGCTGGCAGTTGGCGCAGATCTGGCCGGCGGCGTACTTGGCCTGTTTGGTTTTGTCGACCTTGGTCGCGTCATGCAGGTAGGCCAGGGCCTTGGCTTGCGCGTCGGCCTCGTCGATCTTGGCCTGCGCCAACGCGCTGCGGCCCGCAAACAGTGTGGCCGCGGCCACGGGGACGATCTGGATGAACTTGCGGCGGGATGACATCGGCGGGTTTCCTGTGGGTTGACGCGGTGTTGGGGGCAGTTTGCTGCCGGGGCGGATTCTGACTGAAATCCAGCCCCCGGCCGGCACTCACGGCAAACGCTCCCCGCGGCGCTTTCGTTGACCTTCGCCGCTTCGGGTGCACCGCGTGCGCAGCCGCGCTCAAGTGCTGTCGCGCCTGGCCGACATGAGCCGTTATGAGTTGTTGCCACGCGCTGCTGGTGTGCCCCGCCGCGTCCGCACCGGGGTCCGCGCTAGCGTCCCCGCGTGCGGCCGTACGCCGGCGGGCCGCCGCATCGCTGCGGCGCAGGCTGGGTGCAACCGCCGTGGCGGCGCTTGTGACGCTGGCCTTTTTTGGCCCGAGCCGCGCCTGGGATGCCGACCGCATGCTGCGTGCCGCCTCCCTGCATGGCCCACGGGCGCAGGCCGCGACGCGCGACCTGCAACAGCTCCTGGCGGTCGTCTCCGACGGTGAGGTGTCGATCCGGCTGGAGGCCGTGAATGCGCATTTCAATCGCCGCATCACGTTTGCCGAAGACACCCTGGTCTGGCAGCAGGCCGACTTCTGGGCCAGCCCGATCGAAACGCTGGCCAAAGGCGAGGGCGATTGTGAGGACTACGCGATCGCCAAATACTTTTCGCTGGTCGCCGCAGGTGTGCCGGTGGCCAGCCTGCGCCTGGTCTATGTGCGAGCGACACTCGCCGCCACGCAATCGTTGCCCGCGCGGTCGATGGCGCATATGGTGCTTGCCTACTATGGCGAGCGGAATGAAGATCCGCTGATCCTGGACAACCTGGTGCCCGATATCCGGCCGGCGTCCAGGCGCGCCGACCTCACGCCCGTGTTCAGCTTCAACAGCGACGGTCTCTGGCAAGGCGCCGGCCAAGAGAGCGCCGGCGACCCGCTGCTGCGCCTGTCGCGCTGGCGCGAAGTGGTGGGCAAGGCGCGTGCCGAGGGTTTTTTATGACCGCCCCAAGGCCGGCCGCGGCCGGCCGCGATACGGCAAGCATGCCGGATGTCCCTCACCAACCACTCGCGAGCGCGCAGGCGCTCACTCGGTGCGGGTTCGGTCCCCCGCGGGGATCAAGCAAAGTGGCAGAGCCACATTTTCTTGAGAGCCGCCCATGTCGATGATCCGTCAGCTCGCGCTGCTGCTCGCCGCGGTGGTCATCTTTGCCGTCGGCGGCAGCGCCTGGGTGGCGGCCTCGACGGCACGCGACAGCCTGCGCTCGCAATGGCAGCTGCGCAATGGCGACGCGGCGTCGCTGCTGGCATTGGCGATGTCGCAGCAGCGCGGTGATACCGGCCTGATGGCGATCGTGCTCGAGGCCCAGTTCAACGCCGGGCACTACCGTTCGATCCGGCTCGTGGCCAGCGACGGCAGCGTTGTTTTTGAACGCGAGTCGCCGGTTGCGGTCGGTGCTGCACCGGCCTGGTTGCGCTCGATGATGCCGCTCGAAGCGCCGGCCGGCATCGGGCTCGTCAGCGATGGCTGGCGCAGCATCGGCCAAGTGCAGGTGCAAAGCCATGCCGCCTGGGCCTACGAAGCCTTGTGGGCCTCGCTGGTGCAGGCCAGCGCGTGGTTGCTGTTGGTCGGTATCGTGGCCCTGATCGGCGCTGCAGCCGCGGTGCGTGGATGGCGTCGGGGCCTGGACGATATGTTGCAGCAGGCGCAGTCGCTCGAACTCAGCCGCTTCACCGAGATCCGCGAGCCGCGCACCTTGGAGCTGCGCCGCCTGGCTAGCGGCATGAACGCGATGGTGCGCCGGCTGCGGTCGCTCTTTGACAGCCACGCGACGCAGCTCGAGCTGATGCGCCGCACGGCGCATCACGACGCGCTCACCGGCTTGTCCAACCGCGGCCACTTCGTGGCCCAGCTCGAGCGCGCTTTGCACTCACGGCGCGATGCCCCGGCGCGGGCCG
>JANOKR010000425.1:0-7048 GCA_031419315.1 Betaproteobacteria bacterium | reverse complement strand
GTGCCGAGGCGGCGCTGCGCTGGACGCTGGCCTACGTGGCCGAGCGCAAGATGTTCGGCCAGACGCTGGGCGACTTCCAGAACACCCGTTTCATGCTCGCTGAACTGCACGCCGAGTTGCTGGCGCAACGCGTCTTCGTCGACCGCTGCAACGAACTGCACTTGCGGGCTGAGTTCGATGCCGTGGATGCGGCCGCGGCCAAGCTCGTCAGCACCGAGCTGCAGGGCAAGGTCATGGACCAATGTTTGCAGTTTTTTGGTGGCTGGGGCTATATGTGGGAATACCCGATCGCGCGCGCCTTTGCCGACGCCCGCATGGGTCGTGTCGGCGGCGGTGCGGTCGAGGTCATGAAGCAGATCATCGGCAACGCCTTGCTACCGAAGGCGCGCTGAGCGCCGCACCGGGCCCCGCCGCAGAGCACCAACGACTACTATCTACCGATAGGTATAAAAATGATCTGTAATGCACTGAACGGTGCGCGCGAGTAGAATGCGGACACCGACTCGTTGCGCATACCGTGCGCCAGCAGTTGACGGCAGAGGACAAGATGGCAATCTCGAAAGACAAACTGGTCAAGACCCTGGTCGCCTGCGCCGCCACCCTGGCGCTGCCATCGGTCTGGGCACAAGCCGCCTGGCCGAGCGGGCCGGTGCGCATCGTCGTGCCCTTTACCGCCGGTGGTGCAGCCGACGTGCTGACCCGAGCGCTGGCCGAGCAGTTGCAGGCCAAGCTGGGGCAGAACTTCATCGTCGAGAACAAAACCGGCGCCGGCGGCAATATCGGCATGGAAGCGGTCAAGACCGCCGCGCCTGATGGCCTGACGATTGCCTCGGCCACGATCGGCACCCTGTCGATCAACCAGTTCCTGTTTGCCAAGATGCCCTACGACCCGGTGCGCGACTTTGCCTACGTCACCAAGATCTGGGAAAACTGCAACGCCTTTGTCGTCTCTGAAAAACATCCGGCCAGGTCGGTGGCTGAATTTCTGACCTGGGCGCGCCAGCAACCCAAGGGCGTGACCTTCGGCTCCGCCGGCGTCGGCACCACGCCGCACCTGGCCGGCGAACTTTTCCGCGTGCGCAGCAATATCCAGGCGCTGCATGTGCCCTTCCGGGGCGCAGCGCAGTCGATGCCGGCGTTGGTCGCGGGTGATACCGACTTTGCGATCGACAACGTCGCCAGCTACACACCGTTGATCAAATCCGGCAAGGTGCGCGCGCTCGCCGTCACCTGCCCCGACCGCTGGCCGACGCTGCCCGAAGTGCCGACGATGGCCGAGGCCGGCGTGCCCAACTTCATCATCACGTCCTGGGGCGCGTTTGTGCTGCCCAAGGACACGCCGGTGGCGATCGCCGACAAGCTGTCGCAGGCGGTGCAGGCAATCGCTGCCGAGCCGGCGATGCAAAAACGCTTTCTCGAAATCGGCGCCCGCTCGGTGGCCACGTCGCCGCAGGAAACCGCCGCCTTCGCCGAACGCGAGCGCGTGAAATGGAAAGAAGTTGTCGCCATCTCTGGCGCCAAGATGGACTGAACGAGGCCCTCATGCCATTGCATCGACCCACCGCTGTCATCGGCAGCGCCATCAGGTTTAGGGTCAAGCGGCCGCGAGTCCTGGAACATCAACTACAACCACGCGCTTGGTGAGACCGCGAGCTGGTTCTACGTGCAGATCCGCGACCACGCCAAGATCTACGGCAAGCGTGACGGCAAGAGCGGCCGCGTGCTGGTGCCGCCGCGTGCCTTCTCCGACCAGACCCTGGAGCCGACGACCGACTGGGTCGAGGTCGGCCCGGGCGGGCGCATCGAGACTTTCACGATGGTCTACGAAGAGTTCAACGGCCTGCCGCCGCCGCCCTATGCCTTTGGTTATGTGCTGCTCGACGGTGCCGACACCGCGATCGGCGGCATTTTCAAAGGCGTCGATCTGAGCCAGCCTGAAGCCGCGGCCCAAGCGCTGAAGGTCGGCACCCGGGTGACGACGAAGTTCGCCGAAAAGCGCATCGGCGACGTGCTCGACTTCTGGTTCGAGCCCACACCTACCTGATGAAACCAGCGGCAGCCCCGGCGATGCGCGTCGCGATCATCGGCGCCGGCGCGGCCGGGCTGTGCGCAGCGAAGAACCTGCTCGCCGCAGGCGCCGAAGTGGTGGTGCATGAACTCGGCTCGCGCATCGGCGGGCTGTGGGTCTACGACAGCGACTCAGGCCTGGCGCCGGCCTACAAGTCGCTGCACCTGAACTCCGAAGCCCGCGCCACCGCGTACCGGGATTTCCCCTTTCCCGCCGACGGCCCGCTGTTCCCCGACCATGCCGAGGTCTGCCGCTACCTCGAAGCCTATGCCGACCAGTTTGGCGTGCGCGAGCACATCCGGTTTCGCTCGCGGGTGACCCACGTCGCGCCCAGCGGCGGGCGCTGGACGGTGCGCAGCGTCGACGCCAGCGGCGAGGCGACCGAGGCCGAGTTCGACGCCGTCGTCGTCGCCAGCGGCCACCAGGGCCAGCCCTCGCACCCCGAGTGGAAAGACCAATTCAGCGGCCGTTATCTGCACTCGCACGGCTACCGCGTTCCCGAGCCCTTCCGCGACCAGCGCGTGCTGGTCGTCGGCATGGGTAACAGCGCGGTCGATATCGCGGCCGATATCTGCGTCGTCACGAAGTCGACGACCATCGTCGCGCGCTCGCCAGTGCTGGTGATGCCGCGCATGTTGTTTGGCGTGCCCACCGCTCGCGTGCTGGGCAAACTCGAAAGACGCTGGATGCCGTGGCCTGTGCGGCGCACGATCCGCGAGCTGCTGGTGCGCATCGTCTACGGCCGCATGGAGCAATGGGGTTTCACGACGCCGAAGACGCGCACCCACCCGACCAGCCACACCAGCCTGATGACGCACTTCATCTGGAACCGCATCACGGCCAAGCCCGCGATCAAATCGGTGCAGGGCGACGAAGTGCATTTTGTCGATGGCAGCAGCGCCCGCTACGACACCGTGATCGCCGGCACCGGCTACCGCGTGGACTTGCCCTTTCTCGCGCCGGCGCTGCGCCCGCTCGCCGGCCACCAGCTCGAGCTGTTCCTGCGCGTCGTCCACCCGAAACACAGGGGCTTGTATTTCGCCGGCATGTTCAACGTCGCTGGTGGCGGCAATATCCGCATGATGGACGACCAGGCCGAATGGATCACCGAACTCGTCTGCGCCAACGCCAGCCTGCCCGACGAAGCCGGCATGCACAAGGTGATGGCGCAAGAGCAGGCCTACCTGCGCCGCAATTTCCCCGGCAGCGCGCGGTATGCGCTGGAGCTCGACCCGCCGTTCTATCGCAAGCAACTCGCCGCCGAACGCAAGCGTGCGCTGGTGCAGCCGCGGCCGATGCACGACCCGGCCCAGGCCACTGTCGACAAGGCCGGCGCCCATGTCGCTGCGTGACCAGGCCTGCGTCACCGGCATCGGCGAAACCGCCTACCTGCGCGGTTCGACGAAGACCGCGTTCGAACTCCAGATCGAAGCCTCGCTGAAGGCGATCAGCGACGCCGGCCTGACGCCCAAGGATATCGACGGCGTGATCCCGATCGGCATCGTCAGCGGCACCGCAGACGATTTCATCGACAACTTCGGCATCCCCGACCTGCGTTTCTCGGCGGTCGTGCCGCATGGCGGTGCGAGCCCGACGATGGCGCTGCAGACGGCCGCCGCAGCGCTTGCCGCTGGCGTCTGCAACCATGTCCTGATCACCTTCGGGCGCAACGTCAGTGCCGCGGCCAACAAGGCTGGCGCGCGCATCCATTCGATGCCGCAGTTCCACTACGTCACCGAATACGAACACCCGATGGGCGCCAGCGCGCCGGCGCAGTTGTACGCGCCGATGGCACGCCGGCATATGGAGCTGTACGGCACCACGGTGGCGCAGTTCGGCGAAGTCGCGGTGGCCTGCCGCGAACATGCGCTGCTCAACGACAACGCGGTGATGAAGAAGCCCATCACGCTGGATGACCACCGCAACTCGCGGATGATCGCCGACCCGTTTCGCCTGCTCGATTGCAGTCTCGAGAGCGACGGCGGCGCGGCGGTGGTGATCAGCAGCGCCGAGCGTGCGCGTGACCTGCGTCATCGCCGCGTCTTCATCGCCGGCGTCGCCTGCGGCCACCCCGATGCGCCGGGCTCGATCACCCAGCGCGCCGACATGACCAGCCTCGGCCTGGGCAAGGCCGCGCCGCGCGCTTTTGCGATGGCCGGTGTGACACCGGCCGAGATCCAGGTCGCCGAGATCTACGACTGTTTTACCTACGCCGTGATCCGCCAGTTGGAGGACATGGGCTTCTGCGCCAAGGGCGAGGGCGGCCCCTTTGTCGAAGGCGGGCGGCTGCGTCTGGGCGGCGCGTTGCCGACCAACACCCACGGCGGCCTGTTGTCGCAGGCCCATGTCTGGGGCCTGAACCATATCGTCGAACTCGTGCGCCAACTGCGCGGCGACGCCGGCCGCGCGCAGGTGCGCGGCGCCGAACTCGGCCTTGTCACCGGCTATGGCGATATGGGCGACGGCGCGCTGGCGATCATGCGTCGCGAGTGATTGGGTTGCGAAATGAGTACCGCTGCCAACACCGCGATGCCTGCCCCGATCGACCCCGTCAGCAAACCGCAGCCGCCGGCCAACCCGCTGTCGCGCCCGTACTGGGAAGCGGCAGCGCAGGGCCGGCTGCGGCTGCAATATTGCGCCGCCTGCGACGTGCCACGCCACTATCCGCGCCTGTTGTGCAGCGCCTGCTACAGCGACCAGGTGGACTGGCGCGACGTGCCGATTGCCGGCCAGGTGCACAGTTGGACGGTGGCGCACCACGCCTTTCATCCGGCCTTCAAGGTTGAGCTGCCCTACACCCTGGTGACAATCGACCTCGATGCCGGCGTGCGTGCGCTCGGCCGCTGGGCGGGCAGCGAGACGCCGCAGATCGGGCAGCCCGTGAGGGGCAGGTTTCAGCCACGCGAAGGCGGCGTCGATCTCGTCTTTGCACCGCTGACGCGAGATATACTCGACGGTAGGAAAAGCATACCGGTCATCTGATGAAACCCACTCCGGCAGGCAAAAAACAAGCGTCGATCAAGGCTGCGCGCGCGCCGGCCAAAAAAACGCGCGCGGTGGCCAAGGCGATGTCGCGCAAGGCGTCGGCGCAACCCGCGGCGCCGGACCCGAATGCGCCGGAGGATATCCGCGACGCCGTTTCGCGCCTGAAGCGCGAACGCATCATCGCCACCGCGGTCGAGCTGTTCTACAGCCAGGGCCTGAGCAACACCACGCTCGAAGCGGTCGCCGAGCGCATGAACGTGACCAAGCCGTTCATCTACTCGCACTTCAAGTCCAAGAGCGAACTGCTCGCCGAGATCTGCTCGCGCGGCATCCGTGCATCGCTCGACGCGTTGAACCGTGCCGTGGCATCGCCCGGTACTGCGACCGAAAAGATGCGCACGCTGGCCCGCGACTTCATGCTCGCGGTGGTCACCAACCAGGCGCATATCGCAATCTACAACCGCGAAGAAAAACACCTCTCGCGTGAAGACAGCGTGGCGATCAACGAGATGCGCCGCGAGTTCGATCGCAAGTTTTGCGCGCTGCTCGACGAGGGTGTGGCCAGCGGCGAGTTCAACGTCGCCGATGTGCAGCTGACCTCGCTAGCCATCGGCGGCATCGTGAGTTGGTCGTATGTCTGGTTCCGGCCCAATGGCCGCCTGTCGCAAAGTGAAACCGCTGACCGGGTGGCCGACCTGGTGATGGTCATGATCCAGGCCAAGCGTGCGGCGCCGCAGCGCCAGCGCACTGCCGGCGCGTCGAAATAACGCGCGCAGTACTTTCAGGGGCCGTACTGTTGTAGCTTTGCGAAGCTTTGCGACTTGCCGTGACCGCCGCACGGGACGGCCGGCCTGGCGGCACTCATGACGCCGCGGCCATCGCCGGCTGGGTGAGCAGTTCGGCGTTGTGCTCGCCCAAGGCCGGGGCAGGGCGCGCGATGGCCCCGACCTGGCCGTCGATGAGCAGCGGCTGACGCACAAAACGCTGCCTGCCCTGCGGGCCGTCGACCTCAAGCACCATGCGCCGGGATATCAACTGGGATGAGTTCAGCACCTCGTCCAGCGCCAGCACCGGGCCGAAGGCGATGCCCTGGGCTTCGAGCTGCGCACACAGTGGCACATAAGGCCGGCCGGCGATTGCCTGACGCAGCAGCGGCGCGATCTCGGCGCTGCGTGCCTCGCGCTCACGCTCACCAAGGTGTGCCCACTGAGGCAGGCCGAGCAGCGAACACAGCGCCTGCCACATGCCGTCTTCGCCGGCGATGCTGAGCGTGATCTGGCGGCCGTCGGCCGTGGCAAAGACACCATAGGCCGGCTCCAGCGGCGGCAGCGTGCGTGTCGGCAGGCCGTTCATCGGCGGCACCAGGAACGGGGTCATCCAGCTCACCAGCGAGTCGAGCATCGAGACGTCGATCTCGCTGCCGTGGCCGGATTGGCTGCGTGCATAGAGCGCGGTGACGACACCGAGCGCGGCGAACATCGCCGACGAGATGTCGGCCAGCGGCAGCACGGGCAGCTTCAGATCGGCTTCGCGGCCCGCCGCCGCGTTGACCATGCCCGCCGCACCCTGGATGCTCAGGTCATGCCCGGCGACACCCGCGCTCGGGCCGCCCTGGCCCTGCGAAGAGATGGACACGAAGACCAGCCCCGGCCGCCGCGCGCGCAACTGCTTGGCGCCGATCTTCAGGCGCGCCATCACCCCTGGGCGGAAACCTTCGATGACGACATCGGCGCTGTCGACCAGGCGCAGGAAGTCGGCGTGCCCGCCATCGGATTTCAGGTCGAGCGCCACCGAGCGCTTGTTGCGATTGAAGGCCGCGAAGAGGCCCGGGAAGCGGCGTGCCGGGTCGCCGCCGGCCGGCCGCTCGACAAGGATCACATCCGCGCCCAGGTCGGCCAGCAACATCGTCGCGTAGGGGCCGGGGTACTGCTCGGCCAGGCTCAGGATCCGGATACCGGCCAGCGGGAACGAGCTCATGGCGGGTTGGTTCTTACA
>JANOKR010000424.1:0-4277 GCA_031419315.1 Betaproteobacteria bacterium | reverse complement strand
GCAAGCCGGCTTTCATGAACGAGAGCTGGCCGTGGTATTCGATGCCGGCCGGCGACATCAGGTTGGCCGACAGGCCGAGCAAGGCGCGGTCTTCGTGGGGAAACAAACCCTGGTAGGCCAGGTTGTGTACGGTGTAGACCGATCGCACGGCGGCCGACGGGTGGGCGCGCAAGTAGGCACAACTCATCGCGGCATGCCAGTCGTGGGCATGCACGATTTCAGGCAGCCAGGCAGCATCGAGCTCGCCGGCGCCGAGCTGCGCCGCGACCCAGCCGAGCAGGCCAAAACGCTGCAGGTTGTCGGGCCATTCGGCGCCGCGCGGGTCCTGGTACGGGCCGCCGCCGCGGCGGTAGAGCAGCGGTGCGTCGATCAGGTAGACCGGCAGGTCGGTGCCTGGCATGCGCCCACGCAGCAGGCGCACGCGCGCGGCACCAAAACAGGCGCCGAGGTCGACGACGGTCTTGGTGTGCCGCACCGCGTCGAGCATCTGCGGCAGGCCGGGCAGCAGCAGGCGCACATCAACACCAGCATGGGCCAGCGCCACCGGCAGCGCGGCGGCGACATCGGCCAGGCCACCGGTCTTGACGAGCGGAAAGATCTCTGCAGCAACGTGCAGGGCCCGCATCAGGCGACGCCTTCTTTTTCGGCCACCATCCTGGCGATCATGTCGCGCGTGACGAGCGTGATGCCACTTTCGGTGCGGTGGAAACGACGCGCATCTTCGGCAGCGTCCTGCCCGATCGTGGTGTCATCGGGGATCTCGACCGCGCGGTCGACGATGACGCGGTTGAGGTAGACCCGCCGGCCGACGGTGACGTTGGGCAGCAGCACGCTCCAGTTGACCGAGGTGTAGGAATGCACCCGCACCTGCGAAAACAGGATGCTGCGAAAGACCGCGCCGGAAACGATGCAACCGCCCGACACCAGCGACTCGATGGCCAGGCCGCGGCGGTCGTCCTGGTCGTGCACAAACTTCGCCGGCGGCAGCTGCGGTTGATAGGTCGAGATCGGCCAACGTGTGTCGTACAGGTTGAGCAGCGGGTCGGTGGCGGTGAGGTCGATATTGGCGTCCCAGTACGCATCGACCGTGCCTACGTCGCGCCAGTACGGCTCTGCGCCATGCCGCTTGCCGACGCACGAAAGCTCGAACGGATGGGCCACCGCCTGCGCAAGTTGCACCGTGCGCGGGATGATGTCCTTGCCGAAGTCGTGGCTCGACGCCGGGTCGGCGAGGTCGTGCTCAAGCTCCTTGAAGATATAACGCGCATTGAAGATGTAGACGCCCATGCTGGCCAGGCAGCGGCCGGGCTTGCCGGCCAGCTCGGGTGGGTCGGCTGGCTTTTCGACAAAGTCCGTGACGAGGCGCTTGTCATCGATCGCCATCACGCCGAACGACTTGGCCTCTTCGCGGCTGACCTCGATGCAGGCGACGGTGCATTCGCGGCCCATCGCGACATGGTCGGCGAGCATCACCGCGTAGTTCATCTTGTAGATGTGGTCGCCGGCCAGCACGACGACGTAGTCGGCGCCGTAGGACGCGACGATGTCCTGGTTCTGGTAGACGGCGTCGGCGGTGCCGCGGTACCAGGACTCCTCGTCGACACGTTGTTGCGCCGGCAGCAGGTCGACAAACTCGTTCATCTCCGGGCGCAGAAAAGCCCAGCCGCGTTGCAAGTGGCGCAGCAGGCTGTGACTCTTGTACTGCGTGATCACCCCGATCCGCCGGATGCCCGAGTTCAGGCAGTTCGACAACGCGAAGTCGATGATGCGGAACTTGCCGCCGAAATAAACCCCCGGCTTGGCGCGGCTGTCGGTCAGGTGTTTCAGGCGGCTGCCACGTCCACCCGCCAATACCAGCGCCACCGCGCGCTTGGGCAGGTCCATGCTCTGGGCAAGTTCGTGGGGCGTGATCATGGTCGGCTCTCTGTGGTCAGGGCGCCGCAAGGCGCGGGTGCGAAATCTGTCGCCGCCGAACAGTGGCAGCGAAATGCGCTTCAAGCATGCCCGAAATTCCGGGCTCTTAGCAGGTCACCTGCACCAATCGACAGCGCCCGGCACACGGCAGAATCGGGCCGGGACCACTCCGCGCGCCACACAGCCATGATCACCTCCAAGTCCGGCCCGTTGGGCGCCAACAAGGCCAGCGTCGCCACCGCCGCCGAGACCGGTAGCGACACCGGCGACGACAACCTGCAGGCGCCGGTCTGCGCCCTGCCCGTCGCGGTCGACCGCCAGTTGCTCAACAGCGTTGGCGTGTCACCTGCGCGGGCCGCGCCAGCAGAGCTGATGCGCGCGGTGGCGCAGCTTGCCCGCGAGCAGTTGTCGCGGCGCTGGGTCGCCGGCGACGAGGCCGACCGCGTGGCCAAGGTGCGCCGCGTGCATTACCTGTCGATGGAGTTCCTGATCGGCCGCACGCTGGGCAACGCGTTGGCCGCACTCGACCTGGCTGCCGATGCACAGGCCGCCGTGCAGCGCCACACCGCGACGCTGGAAGACATCGCCGCCGAAGAGGCCGACGCCGCTTTGGGCAATGGCGGCCTGGGCCGGCTGGCGGCGTGTTTTCTGGATTCGATGGCAACCCTCGGCTTGCCCTCGTTTGGCTACGGCATCCGCTACGAATACGGCATGTTCGCGCAGTCGATTGCTGGCGGCCGCCAGATCGAACACCCCGACTCCTGGCTCGAAGACGGCACACCCTGGGAGTTCCCGCGTGTCGGCCTGGCCTACCCGGTGCGTTTTGGTGGCCATGTCGAAGCGCCTGCCGCTGCCGGCCAGCCGCCGACCTGGAAACATGCACTCGAAGTCAATGCCAAGGCCTTCGACATGGTCGTGCCCGGCCATGGCACCGAGCGCGTCAGCACGCTGCGGCTGTGGAAGTCGGCCGCGCCAGTGCACATCGACCTGCACGCTTTCAACAGCGGCGACTACGCCCGCGCGGCGGAATTCAAGAACGCCTTCGAGCACATCTCGTGGGTGCTGTACCCGAACGACAGCACGCCCGCCGGGCGCGAGCTGCGCTTGAAGCAGGAGTACTTTTTCACCTCGGCGTCGATCCAGGACATCCTGGCGCGGCACCTGGCCGAACATGGCACGCTGGCCAATTTGTCGGACCGCGTCGCGATCCATCTCAACGACACCCATCCGGCGATCGGCGTCGCCGAGTTGATGCGCCTGTTGATCGACGAACATGGTTTTGCCTGGGCCTCGGCATGGACCCAGACCTGCGCGGTTTTCAGCTACACCAACCACACCCTGATGCCCGAGGCGCTGGAGACCTGGCCGGTGGCGCTGATGCAGCAGGTGCTGCCGCGGCATATGGACATCATCTACCGCATCAACCACGACTTTCTTGCGGCCGCAGCGCTGCATCGGCCGGGTGACGGCGGTTTTTTGTCGCGCCTGTCGCTGATCGACGAAAGTGGCGAGCGCCGGGTGCGCATGGCGCACCTGTCGGTGGTTGGCAGCCACCGTGTCAACGGGGTGTCGGCGCTGCACTCTGAGCTGTTGGTGAAGACCATCTTTGCCGACTTCGCGAGCCTGTTCCCCGATCGCTTCATCAACATCACCAACGGCGTCACGCCCAGGCGCTGGCTGGCGCAGGCCAACGCAGGCCTGGCGGCGCTGATCGACACCAGCATCGGTCCGGCCTGGCGGCGTGATCTCGACGCGCTGCGCGACCTGAACCGGCATGCCGACTCGAGCGCTTTTCGCAACCGCTTTCTGGCCGTCAAGCTCAGCAACAAAGTCCGTCTCGCGCGCCACATCGAAGCCGCCACCGGCATCGTGGTCGATCCGGCGAGCCTCTTCGACGTGCAGGTCAAGCGCATCCACGAATACAAACGCCAGTTGCTCAATGTGCTGCATGTCGTCGCGCGCTGGCAGGCGATCCTGGCGCAGCCCCAGGCCGACTGGGTGCCGCGCACGGTAGTCTTCGCCGGCAAGGCGGCGTCGAGTTACCACATGGCCAAGCAGATCATCCGTCTGATCCACGATGTCGGCAGCGTGATCAACCACGACCCCGTCGTCGCCGGCCGCCTGAAGCTGGTGTTCCTGCCCAACTACAGCGTCTCGCTGGCCGAAATGATCATGCCGGCAGCCGACTTGTCGGAGCAGATCTCGACCGCAGGCACCGAAGCGTCGGGCACCGGCAATATGAAACTTGCGCTCAACGGTGCGCTGACCATCGGCACCGACGACGGCGCGAATATCGAGATCCGCCAGCAGGTCGGTGACGACAATATCTTCGTCTTCGGCTTGAAGACACCCGAGGTCGCTGC
>JANOKR010000423.1:0-2294 GCA_031419315.1 Betaproteobacteria bacterium | reverse complement strand
GCGACGCCAGCGACGAGACCATGCAGGCCGCCGCAGCGACGGCCAGGTTGCGGGTGATGGGCTTCATGGCGGCTCCTTGAAGTCGGGGGACAAAACAGGCTCCACTTTGCGCCGATCTCGATTCATCGGCAAGCCTGCCGCCCGGCCGTTTGCACAGCTTTACGCCGATCCCCGAATCGCTTCCAGACTCACCCGCGAACCCGCTCCAAATCACTTGGCGAAGCTGTCTTTCAGCGTCGTGATGCGGTTGAATACCGGCCGCTCCGGGCTGTGGTCAACACGGTCGGTGACAAAGTAACCGTGGCGCTCAAATTGGTAGCGGGTGTCGGGTGCCACATCGGCCAGCGCGGGTTCGAGGTAAGCCGCGGTGACGGCCATGCTCTTCGGGTTGAGCACCTCGCGGAAATCGCGCCCGCCGGCTTCGGGCTGGTCGACGCTGAACAGGCGCTCGAAGAGGCGCACCTCGGCGCGCACCGCTTCGTGCACGCCGACCCAGGTGATGGTGCCTTTGACCTTGACGGCATCCGCGCCCGGTGTGCCACTCTTGGTGTCCGGCAGCACGGTGGCCAGCACCGCGGTGATCTCGCCGGCGGCGTTTATTTCGCTACCGGTGCACTCGATCACCATGCCGTATTTCAGGCGCACGCGGTTGCCGGGGAAGAGCCGGAAAAATCCCTTCACCGGCGTTTCGACAAAGTCGTCGCGCTCGATCCAGACCTGGTCCCCGAGCGAAAATTTTCGCAACCCAAGATCAGGGTGCTGCGGGTGCATCGGCGCCTGGCAGGGTTCAAGGTGCCCGGCACCAAACAGGTCGGCCCAATTGGTGAGCTTGAGCAGCAGCGGGTCGAGCACGGCGCAAGCGCGTGGCGCCTGCGCTTCGAGGTCGTTGCGCAGCGCGATATCGAGCACCGAATAGTCGATCCAGGCATTTGTCTTGCTCGCACCGGTGGCGTCGGCCATGGCGCGGATGCTGGCCGGCGTATAACCCCGCCGGCGCATGCCAAAGAGGGTGGGCAATCGCGGGTCGTCCCAGCCGCTGACGATGCCTTCGTCGACCATCGCTTTGAGCTTGCGCTTGCTCGTCATCACCGTATTCAGGTTCAGGCGGCCAAACTCGACTTGCTTGGGCAGCGGGCGCGCGAGCAGGCCCAGGTCGGCCAAGTGTTCGAGCAGCCAGTCGTAAAACGGCCGCTGGTCTTCAAACTCCAGCGTGCAGATGCTGTGCGTGATGCGCTCCAGCGCGTCTTCGATCGGGTGCGCGTAGGTGTACATCGGATAGATGCACCAACGGTCGCCGGTGGCATGGTGCGTCGCGCGTTTGATGCGGTACAGGGTCGGGTCGCGCAGGTTGATATTCGGCGCGCGCATGTCGATCCTGGCGCGCAGCACCGCGGCGCCGTCGGGCAGCGCGCCATCGCGCATCTGACGCAGGCGGGCCAGGTTTTCGGCGGCTGAGCGGCCGCGGAAAGGGCTGTCGCGGCCGGGGGTCTGGAAGTCGCCGCGTGCGGCGCGCATCTCGTCGGCACTCTGTTCGTCGACATAAGCCAGGCCGGCTTCGACCAGGGCCTCGGCGGCGCGGTACATGAAGTCGAAATAGCTGCTTGCGTAGTAGAGGTGGCTGGTGGCGCCTGCGTCCCAATCGAAGCCGAGCCAGTGCACCGCTTCGATGATCGCATCGACAAATTCCTGCTCTTCTTTTTCAGGGTTGGTGTCGTCGAAGCGCAGGTGGCAGACACCGCCATAAAGCTGCGCGAGGCCGAAATTCAGGCAGATGCTTTTGGCATGGCCAACATGCAGATAACCGTTGGGCTCGGGCGGGAAACGGGTGCGGATGCGCGCCGGGTCGACGCCGCCTGCGGCGTGGTGGGCGGCGTCGCCGGGGCTGCCGCCCCATTGGCGGCCGGCCAGCGTGCCGGCCTCGAGGTCGCGCTCGATGATCGTGCGCAGGAAATTTGCGGGCTTGTTCGTCACTTCGTGCTGGGGGTCGCTCATGCGGATGATTCTATCGACGCGCCTTCAAGCGAGCGACCTCCGCGGCGAGCATGCTTTCTCGCAGGCCGTCGCCGCGCAGGCTCGGAGAAGTCACCACGCCATGCACAGCCAGACCGATGCCCCAGCCGAACAGCGGCCAGCCATGCCAGCGCGGGCCACCGGCGGTGTAGTTGATGACGGCCAGGCCGATATTGACGAGCACAAAAACCAGCGCGTGGATGTAGAAGCCCATCTTCTGGTCAACCCGCTTCCTGGTGGGGCGCGACACTCATCTTGTCCGGTCGAACGACATCCATGATGGC
>JANOKR010000422.1:0-8389 GCA_031419315.1 Betaproteobacteria bacterium | reverse complement strand
CGGCGCTGAACCGCGTCGTGCCGGGCCCCGTGCAGCGCTACCTGATCCCGGGCCTGCGCGCGCTCAAGTATGTCGCACCCGAGGCGCTGGCCGGCGGCGTCTACGCCACGCTGCGGCCGGGTCTGCATTGGCAGAAAGCGGCGATCTGGTTGTTGCTCGACCTCGAGGTCGAGGCCGCCGCTGACACATCGGCCTAGACCGCTGCCACCGCCAACGCCGCGGTCAGGGCACGTCCAGCGTTGCCAGATAGTCGGCGAGCAACTCCAACTCGTCCGGCGCCAGGCCCTGCGCGGCCGAGGTCATGGTGCCGTCGAGGTCGGCGCGGGTCGACGCCTTGAAGCCCTTGAGCTGCGCCAGCAGATACGCCCTGCCCTGGCCGGCAAGCCGGGGAATATGTTGCTGGCCGGTGAGGGTCGGCCGATGGCAGGCAACGCAGTTGTTGCGCTCGGAGATGGCCTGCGCCCGGGCGGCCAACGCGGCGGCCAGCTTCTCGGCCGGCGGCTTCAACTTTTGACTTGAGTAGTGGGCGGCCAGATCGTTCAGGTCGGCGTTGCTGAGCTGGGCCACAAAGGGCGCCATCAGGTCGCTCTTGCGCTGGCCCTCGCGGAACATGAACAGCGCCATCACCAGAAACTGCCGCGGCTGGCCGGCCAGTGACGGGATCTCGGCGCTGACCGCATTGCCGTCGGCGCCGTGGCAGGTGCCGCAGACCTGGGCCTTGTTGCGGCCCTCTTCGACACCAGCCTGCGCGGCCGAAAGCCAGGCCGCGCAGACCACCACGCCGGCGAGTCGAATCAGCGTGCCGCCGGTACCAAAAACACCGCGGCTGGCGCGCCGCACTGCGCCGGCCACCCGGCGTGCAGGTCGACTCACTTCTTGGCGTAGCTGACGCGGTAGAGGATGCCGTTGTAGTCGTCGGAAAAAAGGATCGAGCCGTCCTTCATCTGCAGGATGTCAGTCGGCCGGCCCCACATCGGCGGGTCACCCGAGGGGTTCTCGAGAAAGCCTTCGACAAACTCATGCCGGGTCGGGCGGCCCTTGGCGTCCAGGCTCACGCGGATGACGTTGTAGCCCTGCTTCGGGTCGCGGTTCCACGAGCCCTTCTCGGCGATGATCATGCTGTTCTTGTATTCCTTCGGGAACATGCTGCCGGTGTAGAACTTCATGCCCAGCGGCGAGACATGCGCGCCGAGATTCAAGGCCGGCGGCGTGAACTGGGCGCAGTTGCGGTTGACGCCGAAGACCGGGTCGAGCACGTCGCCCTGGTGGCAGTACGGGTAGCCAAAATGCTGGCCAGCGGTCTTGGCCACATTGAGTTCGTCGCTGGGCAGGTCGTTGCCCATCCAGTCGCGGCCATGTTCGGTGAACCAGAGTTGTTTGGTCACCGGGTGGAAGGCCATGCCGACGCTGTTGCGCACGCCGAGGGCAAAGTTCTCCATCGTGCCGGACTTGATATCCACGCGCACGATCGAGGCTTCGTTGTAGTTCGGCATCGAGATATTCTGCGGCGCGCCGATATTGAAATACAGCTTGCCGTCGGGCCCCATCGCCAGGTACTTCCAGAAGTGGCCGGGCTGGTTGGTCGGGTCGAGGTTGTCGATCACGACCTTGGGTTGGCCAGGGTTGTCGAGCCGGCTCTCGATATCGTCGAAACGCGTGATGCGGTGGCGCTCGGCGATGTACAGCGTGCCCTTGTCGAAGGCGAGGCCGTTGGGCGACCGCAGGCCCTTCATCAGTTGTTTGACTTCGCGCTTGCCGCCGTTGTCGATGACGGCGTAGACCGCCGTCTGCACGCGGTTGCTGACGAACACCGTGCCCTTGTCGCCGAGGGCGAGCGATCGCGCGTCGGGGATGCCTTCGGCCCAGACCTCGATCTTGAATCCTTCGGGAACGCGCAGTTTGTGGATCGGCAGCTCGCTCGACGGGCGGCCGGTGACATGCCCGGCAAAGGGATGCAGCGTGGACTTTTCCTGCTCCGCCGTCATGCCCTGCTTCCACGCCGGGGCGGGGGGGTGCAGCGGGTGCCGCGGCGGGAGCGGTTTGGGCACACGCCGCGCCCACCAGGGTGCTGCCGCAAGCGCCGCGCTCTGCTTGCCCGGCGCTGGCGTGCGGGCGCAGGCCCAGGCCCAGGCCGCCTGGCCTGACAAGCCGGTGAAGATCGTCGTGCTGTTCCCGGCGGGCGGCGCGTCCGACACGCTGACGCGCATGCTCGCCGAGAAGCTGCAGGCGCGCCTGGGCCAGAACATCGTCATCGAAAACCGCACCGGCGCCGGCGGCAATATCGGCATGGTCGCGGTGATGGGCGCGGCGGCCGATGGCTACACGGTGGCGTCGGCGACCATCGGCACGCTGTCGATCAACCAGTTTCTCTACGCCAACCCGGGCTACGACGCTGCGCGCGACTTTGCCTATGTCAGCACCTTCTGGGAAAACTGCAATGTCGTTGTCGTCTCGGCGGCGCATCCGGCGCGCACGATGCAGGAATTCCGCGCCTGGGCGCTGGCACGCCCGCAGGGCGTGACCTTCAGCTCGTCCGGGGTCGGCACGACGCCACACCTGTCGGGTGAACTGTTCGGCCAGCGCACCGGGATCAAAGTCGTGCATGTGCCGTTTCGTGGCTCGGCGACGACCGAGGTCATGGCCGGCACGATCGACTTCGCGATCGACAACGTCGCCAGCTACACGCCATTCCTGAAAGCCGGCCGGGCCCGCGCGCTGGCCGTCACTTCGCCCGAGCGCTGGCCGGTTTTCCCCGATGTGCCGACGATGGCCGAAGCCGGCGTGCCCGACTTCGTGATCACCTCCTGGGGCGCGTTGGTGATGCCCGCGGCCACCCCGGCGGCGATCACACAAAAGCTGTCGCAGGCGATGCAGGAGATCGCCGCCGAGCCGGCGACACGCGAGCGTTTCCTGGCCACCGGCGCGCGCCTGACGGCATCGTCGCCGCAAGAGACCGCGGCCTTCGCAGCGCGCGAGCGCATCAAGTGGAAAGACGTCGTGCGGCTGTCAGGGGCGAAGCTGGAGTAGTTGCGCGCGCTGCCGGCGCGGTACGCAAAGACGCGACGCGCAAACCCGACCCGCGGGCGGTGGCGATGCCGTCACAGCCCGCCCGGCACCCGCCCGAGCGCCTGTTCGAACCGCTTTAGATACGCTGGCCAGACCTGCGGGTTGACCAGCCGCGGTGGCCGCTGGCCGGCGGCAATGACACTGATCTGGCGCGCCGCCATCGCGGCCATCTGGCGCCGTGAATCCAGCGTGACGCCAGCGACATGGTGGGTTGCGATAACCTGGTCCAACCCGAGCAGCGCGTGGCCCAGAGGCGGCGGCTCGACAGCCCAGACATCGAGCCCGGCGCCGCCGATATGCCCCGACATCAGCGCGTCGTAGAGCGCCTTTTCGTCGTGGATGCCACCGCGCGCGGTGGTCACGAACAAGGCGCCGGGCTTCATGCGTGCAAACGCCGCGGCATCAAACAGACCGCGCGTCGAGGCGTCGAGCGGGCAATGCAGCGAGACCACATCGGCGCGCTCAAGCAACTCGGCCAGCCCCACCGGCCGCGCGCCGCGCTGCACGATCTGCGCCGCCTCGAGCAGCGGGTCGCAGGCGATCACGGTCATGCCAAACGCGGCGCCAAGCTGGGCCACGCGCTTGCCCGCATGACCGATGCCAACCAGCCCGAGGGTGCGGCCGTGCAGGTCGAAACCCATCGCATCGGCGCGGGCAAAACGCTCGCCGCGGCGCAGCCGGCGGTCGACCTCGTTGATGCGTTTGGACAGCCCGAGGATGAGGCCAAAGGTGTGCTCGGCCACCGCGCCGGCATTGCTGCCGGCCTGGTTGACGACGACCACGCCGGCAGCGGTGCAGGCATCGACATCGACGGTGTCATAACCGGCGCCGTAGCTCGATACGGCGAGCAGGCCCGGGCAGCGCGCGAGCAACGCGGCGTTGACAAACCAGCGCGCCGGCAAGTCATCGCGCGCCGATGAGACGTGGTACAGCCGCGCACATTCCAGCGCCTGCCAGACCGCGGCATCGTCGCCGCGTGGCGGGCGCACTTGCAGTGACAACACGGGGTCGGCATTGATCGCGGCGTCGAAGGTCAGCGCGTCCAGCGGCAGGTCGATGCGGACGACGGTAAATTGTTCAGGCATGGGCGGCGGCTTCATCGGTTGGCGCGCGAAAGGGTAGCAGCGGCGGCGCAGATGCCGTGGTCGCGGTGCGCTCGATCCACAGCGCGTGGTCCCAACCCGCCGTGCGCCCGACCTCAATCGAGCTTGGCCCCGCTGTCCTTCACGAGCTTGCCCCACTTGGCCAGCTCGGCCACGAGCAGGCGCCGAAAGTCGGCCGGCCCGAGCAGGTCGACATCCATCGCCTGCTTGTGCAGTTGTTCGACGAAGGCCGGGCTGCCTGCCACCTTGGCCACCGCGGCGTGCAGCCGGTGGATCACTTCGTCGGGCGTGCCGGCCGGCGCGAGCAGGCCGTTCCAGGCCGAGACGTCGTAGTCGGGGAAGCCCGACTCGGCCACGGTGGGCACTTCGGGGAACGCCGAAGAACGCCTGGCGCTGGTGATCGCCAGCACTTTGAGCTTGGCCGCGCGCACCTGCGGCAAGGCGGTGGCCGCCGCCGGCGCGGCGAGCGGCAACTGGTTGCCGATGACATCGGTCATCAGCTGCGCGACACCCTTGTACGGCACATGCACGATGTCGATACCGGCCTTGGCCTTGAGCAACTCCAGCGCCAGATGCGTGACGCTGCCGTTGCCACCCGAGCCGTAGAAGATCTTGCCCGGCTGCGCCTTGGCCAGCGCGACGAGTTCGCCAATCGAGCCTGCCGCCAGCGAAGGATGGGCGACGATGGCCAATGGCGCCACCGCGATGCGCACGATCGGTTTGAGGTCACGCAGGGTGTCGTAGGGCAGGTCTTTGTACAGGCTCGGGTTGATCGCGTGATTGACCCCGAACATGACCAGCGTATAGCCATCGGGCGCGGCCTTGGCGACCGCTGCGGCACCGAGCCCGCCCCCCGTGCCGGTGATGTTTTCGACGACCACCGTCTGCCCGAGTGTCTCGCCCAGGCCAGGCGCGAGTTGGCGCGCGACGATATCGGCCGCGGTGCCGGGCGAAAACGGCACCACGATCCTGATCGGCTTGGTGGGCCAGGCCTGCGCCAACGTCGCCACAGGCGCGGCCGCAAGAGTGGCGGCGCAGACCAGCGCGCGGGCGGTTGCGAGCCGGCGTGTGATCAAGCTTTGTCGTTGCATCGATGGCCTCGTTGATCAGTCGACTTTGGCGCCGGACACAGCGATGACCTTGGCCAGCTTGTCGATCTCGGCGTCGATGAAATTGCCAAACTCCGCGGCTGTCGAGCCGAAGATCTCGAAGTCGTGCAGGCGCTCGCGCAAGCCCGGGTCTTTGAGCGCCTTGTTGATCTCTGCATTCAGCCGTTCAATCACCGCGTTAGGCGTGCCGGCCGGGGCGAGCAGGCCGAACCACGAACTTAGCTCGTAACCGGGGTAGCCCGATTCGGCAATCGTCGGTACATCGGGCAGGCCGTGAAAACGCCGCGGCGTGGTCACCGCGATCGCACGCAGGCGTTTGTCCTTGATGAAGCCGGTGACGGTGGGCATCGCGGCGAACAGCGCATTCACCTGGCCGCCGAGCAGGTCGGGCATCAACGCACCGCTGCCTTTGTAGGGCACATGGATCATGTCGATGCCGGCGCGCATCTTCAGCAATTCGCCGGTGAGGTGGTTCACGGTGCCGCTGCCGGCGGTCGCGAAAGTGATCGTGCCGGGCTTGGCGCGGGCCAGCGCGATAAACTCGGTGAAGTCCCGCGCCGGCACCGACGGATGCACCACCAGCACATGCGGGTTGCCGGCCACCAGCGCGATCGGCACCAGGTCACGGCGCGTGTCAAAAGTGATCTTGCCCTTGTACAGGGTCGGGTTCGATGCCAGGTTGTTGGTCTGCATCAACAGCGTGTAGCCATCTGGCGCAGCGCGCACCACCGCCTCGGTGCCGATCAGCGTATTGCCACCGGCGCGGTTTTCGACGATGACCTGCTGGCCCAGGCCCTCGGCCATCTTCGCCGCCAGCGTACGCGCCAGGATATCGGTGCCGCCGCCCGGCGCAAAAGGCACCACGATCCGGATCGGTTTGTTCGGGTACGCCGTCTGCGCCCCAGCGGCGCCGACCCACAGCAGGGCCGCGATGGCGCCGAGCCGCCTGAGTGCCGGGCCCAGCGACGCTGCGCGCAACGCCGTCACAGCACCATCGGATTGGTGCCCGCCCGTGCGATCTTCTCCTGGTGCTCGCTGGACAGCAACGCATGGATCTCGAAAGTCGCCGGCACACATTCGGCCCATTGGTTGACGAGCTTGTGCATCGTCTCGTGTTTGTCGACCTCGAAGATGATCACTGCACCGCGGCCGAGCTTGGTGTAGACATGTTTGGCCGTGCCGCTGGCTTTGAGCGGCGCGAGCCAGTCCCAGAACAGCTTCTGGTTGTCGCGTGCGGCCGATGGTTTGTCGGCACGCGGGGTGCTGATGACGAGGAAGTTCATGCGCTCTCCACAAGGGCTTTGAAGTTGGCGTCGGCGAGGCCGGCGCGGGGCCAGTCCATTTCGACGAGCTGGCCGCTGTACGACAGCGTGACGTAGAGCTTTTTCAGACCGTCGCCGCCAAAACACAGGTTCGTGACATGCGTGTCGCCGCCGGGCACCGGCACAAATTCGGCGCTGCCGGTGGCGGGGTCGATCACCGTGATGCCGCCGCGGTCGAGCGTGCCGATGCAGACGTTGCCGTTGGCCTCGACCGCCAGCGAATCAAAGCGCTGATAGACCGGCGACGCATAAACCAGCCGGCTGCCATGCGGCGATTGGGCGGACGCCAGCGGCGGCCGCTGGAGCTGGCCCGGCGCTTCCAGATCCCAGGCCCAGAGCCGCGCGGTTTCGGTCTCGGCGACGTACAGCGTCTTGCCATCGGGCGACAGGCCGATACCGTTGGGCTTGTGGATCGGGAAGATGATCTCGGTGGCGACCGAACCGTCGGCGCGTGCATAGCCGATGCTGCCGCGGTCCCAGTCGCGGTGGCGGGTTTTGCCCGGGTCGGTGAAGTAGAAGCCGCCGTGGGCATCGAAGACGATGTCGTTGGGGCCGCGGATCGGCTCCGAACCGATGCGGCTGCCGTTGCTGCTGGCAACGTGGTCGAAGACCCGCTCGACGGCGCCGGTGGCCAGGTTCACCCGCTCGATGCGGCCGCTGACATAGTCATCGGGCGTGCCGGCGGTGACCCAACGGCCATCGGTGCGCTTCACAAATTTGAAGCCGCCGTTGTTGCAGATATAAACCTGGCCGTCGGGGCCGATCGCGGCGCCGTTGGGGCCACCGCCGAGTTCGGCGACAACCTGTTTCTGGCGGCCATCGAGCCAGACGCGGGTCAGCGTCTTGCGCCGGATCTCCACCACCAGCAGGCTGCCGTCACCGAGCCAGACCGGCCCTTCGGGGAACCACAGGTCGTCAGCAATGACACGCATCGTTTGATCCTTGTCCAACGTTTCAACTCAGCTTCAATCCAGCGGCAACTGCCGCAACTGCGCCGCGCGCTGGCGTGCCGCGGCGAGCATGAATGCCCATTCGTTGCCGGCGGTGACAAAGCGCACGCCCAGGCGCACCATCGACTGCATCACCTCGGGCACGCTGGCCAGGCCCCCGGCGCCGGCCACCTTGCCGTGGCGGCGGCAGGCTGCGGTGACACGCTCGAACGCCGCCGCGATGCGGGCGTCGTCGAAGCGACCCGGGATGCCCATCGCGTCGCAGAGATCGGTCGCGCCGACATGCACGATATCGACCCCCGGCACCGCGGCGATCTCGTCGGCACGCTCGACCGCCTCGGGCGTCTCGAGCATCACGATCACCGTCGTCGTGGCATTGAACAATTGCCGCACCTCTTCGGCCGGCCAGGCCTGGTAGCCCAGCTGCGGCCAACTGCCGGCCACCGAGCGTTTGCCCAGCGGCGCAAATTTGCAGGCCGCGACGATGGCACGCGCTTCGGCGGCGGATTCGACATGCGGCGCGACGATGCCCATCGCGCCGGCGTCGAGGATGCGGTTGGCGTAATGCGCATCGTGGCTCGGCACGCGCACCAGCGGCGTGATGCCGAGCTGCAGCGCGGTGATGCAGATCTGCGCCGCGGCGGCTTCGGAGATGACCGAATGTTCGAGGTCGACATTGATCGCGTCGTAGCCGCAGCTCTTGGCCGCGATCGCAATATCGACGGTGCTGACCTGCTTGACGATCAACGACAGGCCGAGCTCTTGAATGCCATGTGCTGTAGTCTGCAAACCATAATGGGCTGCGGCACGCTCACTGGCTATACCCGCCCAAGCGGGAT
>JANOKR010000421.1:0-9179 GCA_031419315.1 Betaproteobacteria bacterium | reverse complement strand
CGCAACTGTGACGAGCCCCGACGACAGCCGGCTCGACGCCTGGATCGACGCCCACTTCGACGACGAAGTGACGTTCCTGCAGGCGCTCGTGCGCGTGCCCACCGACACGCCGCCGGGCGACAACGCGCCGCATGCCGAGCGCACCGCCGAGTTGGCGCTTTACCTCGAGCGGCGGGCCGGCGACGCGCCGCACCTCGTGGCCACCGTCGGCATGCTCGAAGTGCCCAACGGCTCGATCAACGTCGTGCCCGGACGCTGCCGATTCAGCCTCGACATCCGCGCCACCACCAACGAGGTGCGCGACGCCTGCGCCGCCGATGTGCGCGCCGAGCTGCAGCGCCTCTGCGAGCGGCGCGGCCTGCACTTCAAGCTGGAAGAGACAATGCGCGCCGCCGCCGCGCCCAGCGACCCGGCCTGGCAGCAGCGCTGGGAGCGCGCGGTGCAGCCCCTGGGCCTGCCGCTGTTTCGCATGCCCAGCGGCGCCGGCCACGACGCGATGAAGCTGCACGAGGCGATGCCGCAGGCGATGCTGTTCATGCGCGGGCTCAACGCCGGCATCAGCCACAACCCGCTCGAATCGATCACCAACGACGACACCGAGCTGTGCGTGCGTGCCTTCCAGAACCTTCTCGACCAACTTGCCGCGGAACTGTCATGACTTCTTCTGCCCACCACGCCGCCCTCGACGCCTGGATCGACGCCCATTTCGACGAGGAAGTGCGCTTCCTGCAGGCCCTGGTGCGGGTGCCGACCGACACCCCGCCGGGCGACAACGCGCCGCATGCAGAGCGCACCGCAGCGCTGCTCGAGACCATGGGTTTGACGGCCGAAAAACATGCCGTCCCCGAATGGGCGTTGAAAGAATATGGCCTGCAGTCGATCACCAACCTCGTCGTGCGGCGGCGTTTTGGTGCGCCCGGCAGCGGCCCGGTGATCGCCCTCAACGCGCATGGTGATGTCGTGCCACCCGGCGACGGCTGGGTACACGACCCCTATGGCGGCGAGATCGCTGACGGCAAGCTATACGGCCGCGCCGCCGCAGTCAGCAAAAGTGATTTTGCGACTTTCACTTTTGCGCTGCGCGCTCTCGATGCGCTGGCGGCAGCCGGCACGCCGCTGCGTGGCGGCATCGAACTGCATTTCACTTATGACGAAGAGTTCGGCGGCGAACTCGGCCCCGGTTGGTTGCTCAACAACGGCATCAGCAAACCCGACCTGCTCATCGCGGCCGGATTCAGCTACCAGGTCGTGACCGCGCACAACGGCTGCCTGCAGATGGAGGTGACGCTGCATGGCCTGGCCTCGCATGCCGCCTACCCAGAAACCGGCGTCGATGCCTTGCAGGCGGCGACCAAACTGCTGGCTGCGCTGTACGCCTACAACGCGGAGCTGCGCGAGCGGCGCTCGCAGGTGCCCGGCATCACGCACCCTTACCTGAATGTCGGCCGCATCGAAGGCGGCAGCAATACCAACGTCGTGCCGGGCAAGGTGGTGATCAAACTCGACCGTCGCATGATCCCCGAAGAAGATACCGCGGCGGTCGAAGCCGAAGTCCATAAACTCATTGAACGAAGCGTCGCGACGAGCCCCGGTGTGCGTGTTGAAATCCACCGCCTGCTGATGGCCCAGCCGCTGAAGCCGCTACCCGGCAACCGGCCTTTGGTCGAAGCCATCCAGCGCCACGGCGAGGCCGTATTCGGCGTGCCGATCCCGGAGAGCGGCAGCCCGCTGTATACCGACGTGCGGCTCTATGGCGCCCAGGGTGTGCCCGCCGTGATCTACGGCGCCGGCCCGCGCACGGTGCTCGAATCCAACGCCAAACGCGCCGACGAACATCTGGTGCTCGAAGATCTCCGCGGCGCGACCAAGGTCGTTGCTCGCACCTTGCTCGACCTGCTGCGCGGTTGATCAGGGCCGCAGCCGGCGTCGCTGTCGCTCAAGTGGCGGGAAAGTCGACCCGCAACTCCACACCGCGGCCCTGCGGGCCGTCGTGGATCGAGACTGTCGCGCCATGGCGTTGCGCCACCGCTTGCACGATCGACAGGCCCAGGCCGCTACCCTGAACTTCATCGCCGCCGGCGTCCAGGCTGCCGCGCCAGAAACGGTCAAAAACACGCGCGCGATCATCGGCGGCGATGCCCGGCCCGCGGTCGATGACCCGCAGGCGCCGCAGGCCCGGTGGCGCTTCGCCGATGACCTCGACCGGGCCGGCGGCGCCGCCATAGAGCAGCGCGTTGTCGACCAGGTTGCGCAGCAGCAGTTCGATCTGGTGCCGGTCGGCGTCGATCGGCAATATCGTCTCAGCCACCGCGCGCAGGTCGATGCCCCGCAGGCGCGCTGCCGGCAGGCGCTCTGCGACGACCGAGCGCAGCAGGTCGCCGAGGTCGAAGCGGCTGCGCAGCAAGGGTGCATCGGGTTCGGCACGCGACAGCAGCAGCAGTTGTTCGACCAGGCGCTGCGCCCGTGCCACGCCGGCACGCAGCTCGGCCAGCGCAGCGTCGCGGGCGCCATCGTTTTTGTCATCGCTTGTGTCACCCCTGCCTGCCCGCTCGAGCAATTGCACTTGCAGGCGCAGCGCGGTCACCGGGGTGCGCAATTCGTGTGCCGCATCAGCGACAAAACGCCGCTGTGCGGCGAGCGCGTTTGACAGGCGTTGCATCAGGCTGTCAACCGCAGCAACCAGCGGCGCGAGTTCGCTGGGCAGGCCCTCAGGCCCGATCGGCTCAAGTGATCTGGCGCTGCGGCCGGCGATCGTCGCCGCCGCGTTGTCGAGCGCGCGACCGGCGCGGCGCATCGTCAAAACGATCACCGCGCTGACGCCAGCAAAGACCGCCAGCAGCGCGGCGACGAGGTTCAGCGCGGCGTCTGATGCGAGGTCGCTGCGTTCTTCGGTCGGCTGCGCGGCGCGCACGATGTGGCCATTGCCGACCACCGTCATGACATGCCACCGGCGGCCATCAGCCAGGACTTGCGCCAGGCCTGGCGCGGCCGAAAACGGTGGGCCGGCGCCGGGGTGGGTGCTGTATTCGAGGCGGCCATCGGGGTGCCAGACCTGGGTTACAAAATCGATCTCGCCGTCTTCGTCGGCGGCGGCCACGGCCGGTGCTGCGGCGACCGTCGGCGCGCCGCCGGATGACAACGTTGATACCGCTGCCGATGCTGAAACCGACGCCGACACCGCCAGCGCCACCTGCTGCAAGCGCTGATCGAAGAGCTCGTTCATTTCGTCCAGCGTCAGCGCATAGGTCAGCGCAGCCACCGCAGTTGCGCCGACGAGCAGCGTCACGGCGGTGCCGGCGAGCAGGCCTTTGCCGAGTGATGCCATCAGCAACCCGCGATCAGCAATCAGCCATGCGGTAACCGGCGCCGCGGACGTTGACGATGCGTGTCGCACCCAGTTTCTGGCGCAGGTGATAGAGGTGCACTTCGACGACGTTGCTGGCGACTTCCTGGCCCCAGGCATAAACCGTATCTTCGAGGCGCTGGCGTGAAATCACCGCACCCGGGCGCCGCATCAGCGCTTCGAGCAGCGCAAATTCGCGCGCCGTCAGCGTCACCGGCTCGCCGTCCAGGCTGACCATGCGCCGGCGTGCGTCGAGCAACAGGCCGCCGCAACGGGTCTCGCCGCTGGCGCTGCCGGCGGCGCGGCGCAGCAGTGCGTGCACACGGGCAATCAGCTCGTCGAGGTCGAAGGGTTTGAGCAAATAGTCGTCGGCCCCGGCGTCGAGCCCGCCGATGCGCTCGGCCAGGGTGTCGCGGGCGCTGACGATGATCACCGGGACGTGTTTGGCAACGCGGTCAGCGCTGGCCCGCACCGCGCGCAGCAGCGCCATGCCGTCTTTCACCGGCAGGCCCAGGTCGAGCAGCACCAGGTCGTGTTCGGCGTTGGCCAGGGCGAGTTCGCCAGCGCGGCCGTCACGCACCCAGTCCAGCGCGAAGCCGGCCGCCAGCAGCCCGGCCTGCATCGCGCGGCCGACCATCGGGTCGTCTTCGATCAACAGCAGTCGCATCGTCGTTTGCTTTTTGTGGTGGCGCATCGACAGTGTCGCGCCACGCCGCTTAAGCATCACTTAAGTGGGCCCAGGCGACAAGCGGGCCTGTAGAGCCGCCGCCGGCGCGCCGGCTGCACCAGGCAGCACCGCTTGCGTGCTGCCCCAAACGCCGCGCCACCTGCCCATTCCAGGAGTTGCCATGCCCGCCCAGATGAAGACCCCGTTGCTGCGCACCTTGATCGCCGCCGCGGCCTTGTGTGCATCGTTGTACGCGCCGACACTCGCCAGCGCGGCGCCCACGCTGCCAGATTTCAGCGCCGCCACCTTCGTGCCCGGCGCCCAGGTGAACAACCCCTATTTCCCGCTGCTCGATGCACTGACCCGTGTCTATGCCGGCGTCGACGACGAAGGTGTCGCCGAGCGCATCGAGATGCAGGTCGTCGGCGCCGGGCCGCTGATCCTGGGGGTGCAGAGCTTGTCGCGCCGCGACCGCGCCTTCAGGGACGGCCGCATCGTCGAAGACACTTTCGACTTTTACGCGCAAGACAGCGCCGGCAATGTCTGGTACCTCGGCGAAGACGTCACCAACTACCGCTACGACGCGGCCGGCAATTTGCTCGGCACCGACAACAGCAGCGCCTGGCGTGCCGGTATCAACGGCGCGCTGCCCGGCCACGCAATGCCGGCGATTGCCAGCGTCGGGCAGAACTATTACCAGGAATTTGCCGCCGCCGACGCCGCGCTCGACCAGGCCGAAACCACCGCTGTCGGCCTGACCCGTCAGCTCGCACTGGGCAGCTTCAACGATGTGCTGCAGGTCTTCGAGTCGAGCGAGCTCGACCCCGAATTGCTCGAGTTCAAGTACTACGCCCGCGGCTGGGGCCTGATCCGCGCCGAAGAAGGCCTTGACGAGCTGCGCAGGGACCCCGAGCTGACGCTGGACTTGATCGCCGTCGTGCCCGAGCCGTCAAGCTGGGCCCTGGCGGCGTTGGGGTTGTTGGCGGTCGGCGCGCGTGGCGCCAGAATGGCACGATGCCGCCGCAGCGATCTGACCACCGAATCGGCCACCGAATCGGCCACCGATCCGGCGGCGGCCCTGGCATCCACTGCGAGCGAGTCCGCCGCGGTGCTGCGGCACTGATCTGCGCGCTGGCCGGCTTTGGCGCCGGGGCGCAAACCCCGGCCCCAAGCCCAACCCAGCGGGTCGAAATCACCGGCCGCAGCGCCGCCGCGTCAGACGCCGAATCGGCGCAGCCGCTGACCGTCTGGCGCGCTGCCGACCTCGCCCGCAGCGGCGTCACGACGGCCCGCCAGGCGCTGGCTTTTGTGGCCTCGAATATGGCCGCCGACGGGCCGGCGCAGGCGGTCGGCGAAACCACCGGCGGCATCGCCGAAGCCGACCTGCGCGGGCTCGGCCCAGAACGCACGCTGGTGCTGCTCAACGGCCGGCGCATCGCCAGCCACGCCTACGAAGCCGGCACCGCAGACTTGAATGCGATCCCGTTCGCCGCCATCGACCGCATCGAGATCCGCCGCGACGGCGCCAGCGCGTTGCACGGCAGCGGCGCCGTGGCCGGTGTCATCGACTTCATCCTGCGTGAAGACTTCAGCGGCATCGAGCTCAGCGCACAACTCGAAACACCGACGAAGCCCGGCGCATCGAGCCGGCGCGCCACGCTTTCGGGCGGGCGCGGCGCACTGGTGCAGGACGGGTTCAACGCCTTTGTGGTCATCGACCTGCGCCGGCAAACGGTACTCGGCGCGGCGCAGCGCGGCTTTGCAAGCAGCGGCTTGAGGCAAAAAAACGCTGACGGCAGCATCAACACATCACGCACCTCGGAGAGCAGCTTCCCGGGCGACCTCGACGGCTTCGAGCCGAGCCTGGCCACCGGCTGCGCACCGCCACGCTCGGTGCCCGACCCCGCCGCCATCGCCTGCCGCTGGGACAGCGCCGCCGATGTCGACCTGCTGCCCGCCGAAGAACAGGGCGCGTTGCTGGGTCGCCTGCGCTGGCGCCTCGCGCCGGCACTGCACGCAACCGTCGAAGCACTGGCCAGCCAAAGCCGCGTCCGCAGCCGCAATACCGCCACCGCGGTGAGCGCGGTGCTGCCCCAAAGCAGCCCGTTCTGGATCGCCGGCCGGCCGGCCGAAGAGATCGACGGCTACGGCCCGGCGGGCATCGCCGACTGGCGTGTGGCCGAAGCCGGCCAGCGTGTGAATGGCAGCCGCGCCGGCGCGCGCCGCCTGCTCGGCGCCATCGACGGCCAGTGGCAGGCCTGGCCCTACAGCTTCGCGCTGGTGCACACCACCAGCCGGGCCAGCGATCGGCTGCTCGGTGGCCATCTCGACCAGGCGCTGCTGCAGCGCGCTTTGACCGAGGGCCAGCTCAACCCTTTTGCGTTGCAGCTGCCGGCGGGCCTGGCGGCACTGCGCGCGGCCGAAGTGCGTGGCGCTATCACCGAGGCCCACGGCCGTGTCAACACGCTCGAGGCGCGCATCAGCAGCCCGCCCGGTGCGCCGCTGGTCGCCGCCGCGGGCGTCGAGTGGCGCAGCGAAAGTTTCGGCGTCGCGCTGCTGCCGGCAGCGTCACAGGTCGCCGAGCTCGGGCTGGACTTCGCGACATCGACCTTCGGCCGCCGCCGCGCCGGCACGGCATTTGTGCATCTGAACGCGCGCCTGGCCGACACGCTGCGTGCCGAACTTGCATTGCGCCACGAGCGCACCAGCGACGACGCCGCGGTGACCAGCCCGCTGCTCGCGCTGCGCTGGCAGGCCGGCAGCGAGTTGTCGATGCGCGCCGCGGCCGGGCGCTCTTACCGCCTGCCGACGCTGTACGAGACCCGCGAGCCGCTGCGCCTGACGCGGCTCAATGTAGCCTTCGACGACCCGCTGCTTTGCCCCGACGGCGTGCCGGCCAGCGGCCTCGACGCCGACGAAGTCTGCGCGCGCCAGTTCCTGCAACGCAGCGGCGGGCCGGTGTCCTACGGCCAGCCCGCGGCCGCGCTGCAGCCCGAGACGGCACGCCACGCCACGCTCGGGATGCAATGGCGGCGTGGCCGCGAAATCAGCGTCGGCATCGACTTCTGGTCGTCGCGCCTGCGCCGCGGCATCGACACCCTCGACCCCGAAAGGGTGCTCGACGACGAGCGCCTGCATGCACGCCATCTGGTGCGTTGCAGTCAGCTCGGGGCGGCTGCCGCGGCGGCCATTGCCGATTGCCGGGGCGCGGACGCCGGCTTCGACGCGATCGCTTTCATTGACACACCCTTGACCAACCTGAGCCGCATCAGCACCCAGGGTGTCGATCTCTCGCTGGCCCTGGCCTGGGGCGGCGCTGCCAGCGGCGATTGGAGTCTCAGCGCCAACGGCACCTACATCACCCGCCACCGCGTCGTCGCCGCACCCGGCGCAGCGGCCGAAAATACCGTCGGCCGTTATGTCGACGACCTGCCGCTGCCCCGCTGGCAGATCGCGGCGCAGCTGGGCTGGAGCCGGGCTGATTGGTCGCTGACGCTGGCGCACCGTCTGCGCGCCGGGTACCACGACGCCGAGCCGTCACGGCGGGTGGCGGCAACCAGGCTGTTCGATATCGGCATCGGTTACAGCGGCTGGCAAGACAGCTCGCTGGAGGTCGGCATCAGGAACCTGCTCGACCGCCGCCCGCCGTACAGCAACCAGCGCGATACCGCGCAGGCGAACTACGACCCGCGGCTGTCCGACCCCAGCGGGCGCGCGCTGTACCTGCGCATCGGTCGCCGGTTCTGACCGCCGACAAGACCGACTCCATGGCGGGCCCGCCCCAACCACCCGCGGGCATGCCCGCTTTGGGTGCAAGCCCTGAGCCGTCGGTGTGCACGGAACTTGCACAATCCCAGCTTGTATTTTTCCGTCCCCCAAAGATTCTGGAGCCCTTCATGTCGAACTGCCTTGGCCCGCTCGCGCGCCGCACCTTTATCGTGGCCAGCCTGGCCGCCGCCCCGTTGCTGGCCTGGGCCCAAACGCCCATCAAGTTCCAGCTCGACTGGCGATTCGAAGGCCCGGCGGCGCTGTTTCTCGGCGCATCGGCGAAGGGCTACTACAAGGCAGCCGGGCTGGACGTGACCATCGACGCCGGCAACGGCTCGGGCGGCACCGTCACGCGCGTCGCGTCGGGCAGCTACGACATGGGATTCGCCGACCTCGCAGCGTTGATGGAGTTCCACGCCAACAACCCCGACGCGCCGAA
This sequence comes from Betaproteobacteria bacterium, assembly GCA_031419315.1. Lineage (GTDB taxonomy): Bacteria > Pseudomonadota > Gammaproteobacteria > Burkholderiales > Burkholderiaceae_C > Rubrivivax. The sequence goes on along the minus strand of JANOKR010000421.1, from coordinate 962 downwards.
CAAACCGGTGGCCGTGATGATGGTCTACAACAACACCCCCGCCGCAGTGCTGGCGCTCAAGAAGAGCGGCATCAGCAAGCCCGCCGACCTGAACGGCAAAAAGCTCGGCGCGCCGGGTTTTGACGCCGGCCGCAAGGCCTTCCCGATCTTCGCCAAGGCCAACAACATCAGCGGCGTGCAATGGACCAGCATGGACCCGCCGCTGCGCGAGACGATGCTCGTGCGCGGTGACATCGAAGCCATCACCGGCTTCTCGTTCACGTCGATCCTGAATCTCGAAGCGCGCGGCGTGAAAACCGAAGACATCGTCGTGCTGCCCTTCTCGGCACATGGCGTCAAGCTCTACGGCAACGTCATCATCGCGACGCCGAAAATGATCAAGGAGAACCCGGCCGCGGTGAAGGCCTTCCTGGTCGCTTTCAGCAAGGGCATCAAGGAGGTGATGGCCAACCCCGACCCGGCGATCGAGTACGTCAAAGCCCGCGACGGCATCATCAATGTCGACCTCGAAAAGCGTCGCCTGCGCATGGCCATCGACGCCGTCGTGGCCAGCCCCGACGCACGTGCCGAAGGCTTCGGCGTCGTCGTGCCCGGCCGCCTGGCGCTGATGGCATCGCAGGTGTCCGACGCCTTCGGCACCAAGACCCGCATCGACCCGAATGCGGTCTGGACCGATGCCTTTTTGCCGAGCAAGGCCGAACTGAATGTATTGCCGGCGGTGAAGAAGTAAGGCGGCTTGTGGTGAATCCAGCGGGCGGGTGTTGATCGCGGCTTGATGGCTCAATTCAGCTGTGATCGGCGATTGGCGGGGCTCGTCCCATTCGTTCACGAGTCGGCGCGAGCAAGGCGCCGGGCGGGGTGCGGGCGGGGCTCGGAAGGCTTGCCCTGCGCTGCGCTGCGGGTGCCCTGCGATGCTCGGATTCCTGGCCGGTGGCCGAACTCACTTCGTTCGCTGCGCTCAC
>JANOKR010000420.1:0-12301 GCA_031419315.1 Betaproteobacteria bacterium | reverse complement strand
GGGCGCCACGCGCGGCCAGGGTGGCGCCATCACCCAGCCGGCGCACGACGGCGCGCGACAAGATGGCCTCTTTCAGCGGCGTCGAGAGTTTGGCGAACCAGGCGCCGGAATCGATATTGCGGCGCTCTTCAGTGGTCAGTGCAGGCAGGTGCATCGGTGGCCCGTCGCGCCGGGTTGGCGTACTTTGCGGGAACGCCTATTCTCGCGCCAGCCGGCCGCGCCACGATCGCGGTGTCGAGACAGGGTTTTGCCCCGGCAGTCGGGGGGGTGACCTTGTAACCATTCGTGCTAGAGTGATTTTGATAATCAGGTCACGCTGCCTTTCGTTCGGGAACACCTTTGCGACGCCACCACCATGCTCTGCTGATTCTGGCCATCGCGTTGCTGAGCGGTCCTGCCGCTGCGGTGGGTTTTGGTCGATCACAACCGATCGCGACGCTGGGCCAGGCGCTGGACTTTGTAGTGGGAGTGCGGCTCGAGGCCGGCGAGGTGCTGCTTCCCGAATGTGTGTCCGCCGAGGTGATCGTCGGCGACACCGCGCTGGCGCGTGGCGCGGTCGGCGCATCGCTCGAATCGATTGGCGGCGCAACCCAGGTGCGTGTGCGAACCCTGGCGCCGGTCGACGAGCCGGTGGTTTCAGTCACCGTCAACCTCGGTTGCGAGTCGCGGGTTTCGCGCCGCTTCACGCTCTTTGCCGACCCGCCGGGCATGAACCCGCTGATGCCGGCAGTCGCCGATGTGCCACCAGCCGCGCTGGCGCCAGCACCGCTGCCAGCACCGCCGCCAGCCGCACCGGCGACCGCGCCGCCGCCGGCCGCCGCCGACGTTGCGCGCACGCCGCCGCCACCAGCGCCGGCGGTGCGTCAGTCGAAACTCTCTTCGCCAGCGGCCGACGCTGGCAAGCCGTCGCCGCGCCCGCCGCGCAAAACCGCAAACGCGCCGCCCCCAGCCGCCCCTACCGGCAGCGCTGCAGCGCGGCCGCGCCTGCGCCTGGACACCCCAATCATCACGGCCGCCGCAGCGGTCGCGGCAGCGGCGTCGGCGGCCGAACGCGAAGCGGCGCTGAAGCAGGCCGAGCAAACCGCCATCGTTGCCCAGGCGGCCGCATCGCAGGCCACCGACCGCATGGCGGCGATGGAACGCGACCTCGCCGCGCTGCGCAAGGAAGCGCAGGCGAGCCGCGAAATGATCACCCGCCTGAGTGCCACGCTGGCTGAAGCCGACGACCGCGGCCGTTGGACCCCGATGCTGCTGGCCGCCGTGCTGGCCTTGGCCGGGCTGGCGATCTGGCAGGCCACCAAGCTGCGCCGCGAACGCGCGGCGCGTGACGCCGGCTGGTGGGCTGCCGCGCAACAAGCCGGGGCCGCGCCGGCGGCCAGCGCTTCCGCAACCGCTGCCGAAACCGCGGCGGCGACATCGTCGCCGGCAACGGCGCTGCAGCCCGTTTCAAAGTCGGTTGACTTCGCCCTGCCGGCGGTCGCGGGCGTGCCGCGCGAAGAGGTCACGATTGCGCTCGCACCGGCACGCCGCAGCGCGTCGTCGACGCCGCCGGGGCAGCCTGCGCGGTCCGCCGAAGAAGTCAGTGCCCAGTCGATGCAGCGCACGGTGCCGATGCCGGTGGCGACGACGGTGCACATCGCCCCGGCGTCGCGCGACGTGTCGATCGAAGAGTTGCTCGACCTGGAGCAGCAGGCCGAGTTTTTCATCGTGCTCGGCCAGGACGATGCGGCCATCGACCTGCTTGTCGGCCATCTGCGCAGCAGCGGCGGAACGGTCCCGCTGCCGTACCTGAAGTTGATGGAAATCTACCGCCGGCTGGGCGACGAGGCCGCTTACGAGCGCACCCGCGATCGGTTCAACCACCGCTTCAACGCGGTCGCGCCGGGTTGGGATACCGACGCCCAGGCTGTTGATCGCAGCCTCGTCGAGTACCCCGAGGTGATGGCCCAGATCGAGCGCAACTGGCCCGAGCCGGTGGATGCGATGGCCACGCTGGAAACACAACTCTTTCGCAGCGACGGCAGCGAGATGTTCGACCTGCCGGCCTACCGCGAAGTGTTGTTCCTGTACTCGCTGGCGCGCGACCTGCTCGAGCAGAGCGACCGCAACGGCGCCCGCGTCGATGTGCTGCTGCCCTTGAGCGACGGCACCGCCTATGACAGCACCCAGGCGCGGCCCTATCTGAGTGAGGTCAGTGACGCGCTCGGCAGCAGCGGGCTGGATATCGTCGTCGAAGACCGGCCGACATCGCCTGTCGATCTCGATCTTGATGCCGGCCCGAAGAATGCGGTCAGCGACTTCGGGTTTTTCGAAGAGCTGCGGCCGCCCAACAAGAGCGGCTGAGCCGGGCGCCGATGCAGGCGGTGGCCTGCAGCGACAGCCGCTACAGGCGTGCAAGCCGCACCAGCGCAGCGTGCAGGGTTTCATCCTTCTTCGCAAAACACAGGCGCACGATGCCCTGCTCGAACCCGGCTTCGTAAAACGCCGACAGCGGGATCGCCGCGACACCGATCTCGCGCGTCAGCCATAGGCAGAAGTCGGCCTCGGTCAAGGTGCTGACGTCGCCGATCTCGACACATTGGAAATAGCTGCCCTCGCTGCGCAGCGGCTTGAGGCGGGTTTGGCGCAAGCCCTTGGCAAACAGATCGCGCTTGCGCTCGTAGAAAGCCGGCAGTTGAAGATACGGTGCCGGGTCGGCCATGAAGCGCGCGAGCCCATACTGCACCGGCGTATTTACGGTGAAGACATTGAACTGGTGCACCTTGCGGAACTCGGTCGACAAGGTTGCCGGCGCAGCCACATAACCAACCTTCCAGCCGGTGACGTGGTAAGTCTTGCCAAAACTCGAGACCACAAACGCACGTTCGGCGAGGGCCGGGATCGACGCCGCGCTGACATGCGGCGCGCCGTCGTAGACCATGTGCTCGTAGACCTCGTCGCTGATGAGCAGCACATCGGTCGGCGCCAGCAACGCGGCAAGCCGGGCCATCTCGGTCGCGGTCCAGATTGTCGCGCTCGGGTTGTGCGGCGAGTTGATGATGATCGCGCGGGTGCGCGGGCTCATGGCGGCAGCGATGAGGCCGAAGTCGGGGCGGAAGCTGCGCGGTGTCAGCGGCACGCGCACGACACGCCCGCCAGCAAGTTCAATATTTGGCGCGTAGCTGTCGTAACAAGGCTCGAGCACGATCACCTCGTCACCGGGGTGCACGATCGCCAGCACCGCGGTGATGATTGCCTGCGTCGCGCCGGCAGTGATCGTGATCTCGCTGCCGGGATCGTAGGCGTGGCCGTAGAGCGCGGCGATCTTGGCCGCGACCATTTCGCGCAGCGGCAGCACACCGGCCATCGGCGGATACTGATTCAGGCCCTCGCGCATCGCGCCGGTGACGGCGTCGAGCAGGGCGGGGTCGCAATCAAAATCCGGGAAACCCTGGCCGAGATTGACCGCTTTGCATTCAGCGGCCAGTGCCGACATCACGGTGAAGATGGTGGTGCCGACATTCGGCAGGCGGCTTTTGAGTTGGGGCGTCATCGTTATCAGCGTTCGAGATCAAAGTTCATAGTTGTCGGGGCTGCCGCCGGCCATCGCACGCTGGATCAGCGCACGTGTCAGGCGGTCGGATATCAGCTCGGCAAAGGTCAGCACAAATTCGCGCAGATAGACACCCTTGCGGAAAGCGATACGCGAGACATTCGTGCCGAAGAGATGGCCCACCGGCACCGCCACCAGGTCGCTCTCGGCGCCGTCTTCGCGCACCGCCATCTCGGCCACGATGCCGATGCCCAGGCCGACGCGAACATAGGTCTTGATGACGTCGGAGTCGAGCGCTTCGAGGGCGACGTTGGGCTTGAGCCGCGCGCGGGCAAACGCGGCGTCGATGCGCGAGCGGCCGGTCACCGTGCCGTGGTAGGTGACCAGCGGTTCGGCGGCGAGCTGCTCCAGCGTCGGCCGTTCGACCGCGGCCAGCGCGTGGTTGCGCGGCACCACCAGCATGTGCTGCCACTCGTAGCAGGGCAGGGTCACGAGCTCGTCGTGGTTGGCGATGGACTCGGTCGCCAGCCCGATCACCGCGCGCTCTTCGAGCAGCATCTGCGCCACCTGGTCGGGGGTGCCCTGGTGCATCTCCACCTGCACCTGCGGGTAGCGCCGGCGCAGCAGCGCCACCGGCGCCGGCAGCACATAACGCGCCTGGGTGTGGGTGGTGGCGATCGACAAGGTGCCGGCTTCTTGTTTGCTGTACTGCTCGCCGATGCGCTTGAGGTTGTTGACTTCGCGCTGGATGATTTCGATCGACTTCAGCACCAGCTCGCCAGGCTCGGTGACCCGCCGCAGGCGCTTGCCGTGGCGCGCGAAGATGTCGATGCCGAGTTCTTCTTCGAGCTCGAGGATCGCCTTGCTGACACCGGGTTGCGAGGTGAAAAGCGCCTTCGCGGTTTCGGTCAGGTTCAGGTTGCGTCGCACCGCTTCCTGGACAAATTTGAACTGGTGCAGATTCATTCAGAGCGCCCCAAGGCCGGCCACGGCCGGCCGTCCCCCGTGGGGATCAAGGAAAGTGGCAAAGCCACATTTCCTTGAGGCCCCAAACTCGCGATCGCTGTCAGCGCCATCGCTTCGATCACCGATGGCGTTTCGCCGACCGCGGTATGCAGCGTCCAGGCGGTGTCGGGATGGCGCTGGCGCAGAGCCTCGATGAGCAGCGGCAGGTCGCGCCGGACATGGCCACCGGCACCCAGGAACAGTGGCAGCACGTCGACCTGGGTGCAGCCGGCGGCGGCAAGTGCGTCGCCGGCGTCGGGCAGGGTCGGCGCCATGAACTCGAGATAAGCGTTGTGCACGAGCAGGCCGGGGCGCAGCGCGCGCACGCGCGCGGCCACGGCTTCAAACGGCTCGGCCCAGCGAGTGTCGCGCGCACCGTGGGCAATCAGGATCAGTCCGGGTTTCATGGGGGTCTGGTCTGCAGGGCGGTTGCTGGTCATCGTCGGTTGGTCGCGGCGGGTCGTCGGCTCATCGGTAACGCACCAGCCACGCAAATGCGGCCAGCGACAGAGCCAGGTAAACCAGGCTCGGCACGGCGGCTGCAACCCAGGGGATCCAGTCGCGAAGCAGGCCGACATGCCCGGCGACATTGTTCAGCAGCACAAAACTGATGCCGAGCATGATGCCGCCAAAGACCTTGATGCTGACACCGCCGGCGCGTGCGTGCAGGTACGCGAACGGCAGCGCCAGCGCGACCATCACCAGGCAGGCCAGCGGGTACAGCGCCTTTTTCCAGAACTGGATCTGGTAGCGCTGCGCCGCCTGTTCCTGGTCACTGAGGTGGTTGCTGTAGCGCCAGAGTTCGATGGTCGTCATCGTGCGTAGCGGCAAGACCGCGGCCGAGACCACCCCGGCGTCGAGCCCGCTCGGCCACAAAAACGAATGCAGCACTTCGTGGCCGACTGCAGCGTCGACGCCGCCCGGCGCGGCCGCCGATCCCGGCGCCGATGCCGCGGAGGTGCCCACCGCCAAGGCTGCGACCGGCCAGCGTGTCACGCGCACGTCGGTCAGAGTCCACAAGCCGTTGCTGTCGACGCGGCCTTCTTTGGCCTCGATGCGCGCGACGAGTCGGCTGTCGGCGTCGAACTCGAAGATGCGCACGCCTTGCAGCCGCCCGGCGCCACCGGCGGCGGCGATGTTGATCGAAAAGCTGCGTTCGCCGTCGGGCGTCTGGCGCCGCTCCTTGAGCCAGGCGCCAGTGCGGCCCAGCGCCACCGTGCTGCCTGCGCGCGCCTTGAGCAGCACCGCTTCGCGCTCGCTGGCCGGTGCGACATAGTCGCCGATGACCAGGGTCAGGATCGCGAACATCGCGCCGAGCACAGCCAGCAGGCCGAGCGCGAGGCCCGGCCCCAGCCCGCCAGTGCGCAAGATCGTGAACTCCGAGGTCTGCGCCATGCGCGCCAGCGCGTAGATCGTGCCAATCAACACCGAGATCGGCATCAGTTCATAAAGATGCCCGGGCATCTCAAAGCCACCGACAGCAACACCCGGCCGACACCTCGACCGCGCTGGCCGGCGTCATCGAGTTCGTCGACAAAGTCGATGAAAAAAAACAGCGCCAGAAAAGCCAGCGCAACAAAAAACACCGAACCGACGATGTCGCGATAGAGCAGGCGGCGAACGGTGCGCATCGTTATCCGCGCTCAGCCCACCGTCGGCGCGGCGGCCGCAGCGGGGCGCCGACGAAACAGATGCAGCGTCGCTGCGCGATCGCGCCACCACAGCAGCAGCAGCGCCAGCCCAAATGCGCCGCCATGCAGCGCGACCAGCGCCGCGCCCATCGATACGCGGCTGCTGCCAACCCAGCTCTGCGACAGGTTGATCAGGTTCAGGTAAACGACAAACGCGAGCAGCGCAAAGATCAGGTTCCAGTTGCTCGCGCGGCGCGGGTTCGTCGCCGACAGGCCCAGCGCCAGCAGCAGCAGGTTGCCTGCGGCCAGCAGCATGCCGAAGCGCCACACCAGCTCACCTTCATGGCGCGGCTCGGGTTGGCGCACGAGGTCGATCGTGCGCATCGCTTTGGGTGGGCGCTTCTCGGCGCGGCGCACCCGTTGTTCGTCGGCCAGCACGCGGTAGCTGTCGAAGCTGGACAGTGTGCTCTCGCCTTTGACCGGATCAAACTCGTTGCGCTGACCGCGCTCGAGCACCAGGTAACGGTCGTCCCCGGCGGGCTCCAGGCGCCCGCTGCGCGCCGAGGTCACGCTCTCGACACCATGCGCTTGGGTGAGGATGAAGACGTTGCGCGCATTGACACCATCGCTGCTTTCGCGTTCGACAAAAAAGACCCGGCTGCCATCGGCCGAAGTCTGGAAGACGCCCGGCGTCACACGCGACAGGTCGGAGCGTTGTTCGTAGCGCTCGCGCAGTTCGACGTTTTGCTGGTTGACCCACGGCCAGACGATCAGCATCAGCAGCGCGATCACCAGCAGCACCGGCGCGGCGGTCCACAACACCGGGCGCACGAAGCGGCCCAGGCTCAGGCCGCTGGCAAACCAGATCGCCATTTCGCTGTCGCGGTACATGCGCCCGAGCGAGACCACGACAGCGATGAACAGCGACAGGCAGAGCATCGTCGGCAGGTGGCCGAGTGCGGTGTAACCCAACAGCAGCACGACGTCTTGCGGCGCCACGCTGCCCCCGGCGGCCTGGCCGAGCGTGCGGATCAACATCATCGTGATGACGATGGTCAGGATCACCACCAGCGTGGCGGCGAAGGTGCGGGCAAGCTCTTTGCGTACGGTTGAATCGAATAACATCTTTGTTTTACCAACGGGTGCGAATTATGGACTTCAACGTGCATGTGGCCGCGGCCGCCGGGCTGGGCCGCATCGACGCCGATGCGTTGATCGTCGTGCTCGTCGGTGACCCCGCCAAAGCCGGGCTCGACAAGGCGGTTGCCACCGCGCTGGCTGAGACCGTGGCCGCGGGTGACATCGAAATGAAACCCGGCAAGTCGGTGCTGCTGCACCGCGTCGCGCGTGTCAAGGCGCCACGGCTGGTTTTTGTGGTCGCCGCTGATGCGACGCCGAAGTCGTTTCACAAGGCCGCTGGCACGGGCCTGGCGATGTTGAAATCCGGCGGCGCGCGGCATGTCGTGGTGGCGCTGGCCAGTGCGGATAGCGCCTTTGGTGATCTGACGCCGGCACAGGCCGAAGCACTGGCCCTGGCCGCAGGCGAGGCTGCTTATCTCTACCGCTACACCAAGCCGAGCGCGCCCGCCGCCCCGTTGTTGAACCAGGTTTCGCTGGTCTGCAATCCAGCCGCACAGGCCGCGGCGGCCGCGGCGCTGCTGCGAGGGGCTGCAATCGTCGAAGGTCAGAACCTGGCGCGTGAATGTGCCAACCGGCCGGCCAACCACTGCACCCCCAGCCACCTGGCCAGTGAGGCGCGTCGGCTGGGCAAGAACCTCGGCTGCAAGGTCGAGGTGCTGGACCGCAAGGATGTCGAAAAGCTCGGCATGGGCGCATTCCTGGCGGTGGCCCAAGGCTCTGATGAACCGCTGAAGTTCATCGTCATGCAGTGGCAGGGTGGTGCCAAGAAAGACGCGCCAATCGTATTGGTTGGCAAGGGCATCACCTTCGACACCGGCGGCATCTCGATCAAGCCGGCGGCGGAAATGGACGAAATGAAGTTCGACATGGGCGGTGCGGCGAGCGTGCTCGGTGCGATGCACGCGGTGGCCAAACTTAAAGCCCGCGTCAATCTGGTCGGCATCATCGCGGCCTGCGAAAACATGCCCAGCGGCCGGGCAATCAAGCCGGGCGACGTCGTCACCAGCATGTCGGGGCAGACGGTGGAGATCCTCAATACCGACGCCGAAGGGCGGTTGATCCTGTGTGACGCGCTGACCTATGCCGAACGTTTCAAACCCGCGGCAGTGGTGGATATCGCCACGCTCACCGGCGCCTGCGTGATTGCGCTCGGCGCGGTTCGCTCGGGCCTGTTCAGCCCCGACGACAAGCTGGCGCAGGAGTTGAAAGACGCTGGTCGTGCGGGCCTGGACCCCTGCTGGCGGATGCCGCTCGATGAGGACTACGACGAGGCCCTGAAGAGCAACTTCGCCGACATGGGTAACGTCGGCGGCCGCGCCGGCGGCGCCGTCACGGCGGCGATGTTCCTCAAGCGTTTCACCGACAAAAAATATCCCTGGGCACATCTGGACATTGCGGGCACGGCCTGGAAGTCCGGTGCGGCCAAGGGCAGCACCGGCCGGCCGGTGGCGCTGCTGACCCACTTTGTGCTCGGCCGCGCGGGCTGAAGCGGGCGCGTTTTGCCAGCGATCGCCTTGCCCCAGATCAGCTTTCACACCGGCGTTGCCGACAAGATCGGTTATGCCTGCCGGCTGCTGCGCAAGGCGAGCCGGCAAGCGGTGCGGGTGCGGGTAATCGGCGACGCCGCCGAGCTCGACCTGCTCGACAAGGCGCTGTGGACGTTTGATGCGCACGACTTTGTGCCGCACCTGCGCTGGCAGCCCGGTGCGGCGGTGGCGCCGGCGCTGCGCCGTACGTCGATCTGGCTGACTCCGGACGCGCTGGCCTGGCCGGACGGTGTCGAGCCGCCCGCGGTGCTGGTGAACCTTGGCGACGACACGCCGGTCGAACTTGTGGCCTTCGAGCGGGTCATCGAAATTGTTTCCGCGGACCCGCATGAACGCCGCGCTGGGCGCGCCCGCTGGCGCCGTTACGAGGCGGCGGGCCACCCGATCAAACACTTTCCGGTCGCCGAGGAGTGAGCGGCGTCGATGCCGCGGTTGGGTGTTGAGCAGCCGCTGCTGCCGACGTTGGCCCGCCAGGTTGCGCCCGCGAGGGTGCGCCACGCGCCGCCGTCTCTCGGCGCTTCCCCTGATGGCGGACGCTGTAGAAAACATACAATCCGCGTTTTGTTCGTTCCGGAGGAACTTTTTGATGAAGAACCAGCTGTTGGCCCTTTCGGTCGTCTCCGTGGCCCTGCTCGCCGCCTGTGGCAAGAAGGAAGAAGCCGCCACCAAGGCCGCCGCGCCCGCACCGGCCGCCGCGCCCGCGGCGCCGTCGGTACTCAAGATCGGCCACGTCGGCCCCACCAGCGGCGCGATTGCGCACCTGGGCAAAGACAATGAAAACGGCGCCCGCATGGCGATCGACGACCTCAACGCCAAGGGTCTGACGATCCAGGGCGTGAAGGTCAAGTTCGAGCTGATGGCCGAAGACGACGCCGGCGACCCGAAGCAGGGCACCGCCGCCGCCTAGAAACTCGTCGACGCCAAAGTGCACGGCGTGGTCGGCCACCTCAACTCGGGTACCTCGATCCCCGCGTCCAAGATCTACAGCGACGCCGGCATTCCGCAGGTCTCGCCGTCGGCCACGAACCCCAAATTCACGCGCCAGGGCTACAAGACCACTTTCCGCGTCGTCGCTGACGACGTGCATTTGGGTGGCACGCTGGGCAAATACGCCGTCACCGAACTCAAGGGCAAATCGATCGCCGTTATCGACGACCGCACTGCCTACGGCCAAGGTGTTGCCGACGAGTTTGAAAAGGGTGTTGCCGCCGCCGGTGGCAAGGTGGTTGGTCGTGAGTTCACGACCGACAAGGCGACCGACTTCGCCGCCATCCTGACCAGCCTGAAGGCCAAGAAGCCCGACGTGGTCTTCTTCGGCGGCATGGACGCCGTCGCCGGCCCGATGATCCGCCAGCTCAAGCAACTCGGCATCAAGGCCAAGTTCATGGGTGGCGACGGCATCTGCTCGGGTGAGCTGCCGAAGCTGGCCGCGGGCTCGATGGCCGACGGCCAGGTCGTCTGCGCCGAAGCCGGTGGTGTTGAAGGCGACGCCAAGAAGTCGACCGAAGACTTCAAGGCCGCGTTCAAGACCAAGTTCAACGCTGACGTGCAGATCTACGCACCGTATGTGTACGACGCGGTCAACGTGGTCGTCGCGGCGATGGTCAAGGCCGACTCGGCCGATCCGGCCAAGTACCTGCCTGAGTTGGCCAAGACCGCCGACTACAAGGGCGTGACCGGCACCATCAGCTTCGACGAAAAGGGCGACGTCAAGAACGGCGCGCTGACCCTGTTCACCTACAAGGGTGGCAAGCGCGAGCAGATCGCCGTGGTTCGCTGATCCAGGCCCCGGCCCGGACAACAAAAAGGCGCCCCGCGGGGCGCCTTTTTCATGGCGCTTCGGCTTGCAGCAGAACGAACTCGCGCGCGCCGAGCAGGGTGTGGCCAGACACCGTCGCATCTTGCGGCAGGTGCTGCCGCCAGCGGCCCGCCGGAAGCGCAAACGCCACCGCGTTCGGCGCGGCATTTATCAGCAGCATCAGCGCCTGCGCGGCGCGGCCCGGCGACTCGATGCAGACCGCCAGCGCACGCTGGTGGGAGTCGTTCCAGTCGGATGCCGACAGCGCGCTGCCGTCGGGCTGGCGCCAGTGGATCTGTGCAGCGCCATCGTCGGGTTTCCTGGCGTCATACCAGCCCGAGCGCAACGGCCGCAACTCGCGGCGCAGCCTGAGCACGCGCGCCGTGAAGTCGATGAGCGCCTCGTCGGCATGCGCCCAGTCGATCCAGCTCGTGCGGTTGTCCTGGCAATAGGCGTTGTTATTGCCGCCTTGTGAATGACCCAGTTCGTCACCAGCGGCGAACATCGGCGTGCCTTGCGCGAGCAAAGTGCAACTGAGCAGCGCGCGCTGCAAGTCTGCCCGGCGCTGGTTCACCGTCGGGTCGGCGCACGGGCCCTCATGGCCACAGTTGGCGGCCAGGTTGTGGGCATGCCCGTCATGGTTGTGTTCGCCATTCGCCTGGTTGTGGCGGCGGCTGTAGCTGACCAGGTCGCGCAGTGTGAAGCCGTCATGCGCGGCGACAAAATTCACCGACGCCGCCGGGCTGCGGCCGGGTTTGCGCAAGCGCTCGGCGCTGGCCGTGAGCACATTCGCCAGCGCGCCGCGATGGCTGGCATGGCCGAGCCAAAATGCCCGCAGCGTGTCGCGAAAGCGGTCGTTCCATTCGAGCCAGCCGGGCGGGAAGTCGCCGAGGCGATAACCCCCATGCCCGAGATCCCAGGGCTCGGCGATGAGCTTGGTGCCGGCGAGCACCGGGTCTTGCGCGGCCGCCTGGAAAAACGCCGCGCGGTTGTCGAAGCCGTGATCGCCGCGGCCGAGCACCGGGCCTAAGTCGAAACGAAAACCGTCGACGTGGTAGTCGGTGGCCCAATGACGCAGGCTGTCCATCACCATCTGCAGCATCGCCGGCTGGCGGATATCTAACGTGTTGCCGCAGCCGGTGATATTTTCAAGCGCACTGCGATCGTGTGGCGACGCGCGGTACCAGGCGCGGTTGTCCAGGCCACGCCAACTCAAGGTCGGGCCGTGCGCGTCGCTTTCTGCGCTGTGGTTGAAGACGACATCCAGGATCACCTCGATACCCGCGGTGTGCAGCTTTTGCACCATGCGCCGGAACTCGTCGCGCACGGCTCTTGCGCTACCGCGCGAAGCCTGCCGCGCTGATCCATAACGTGGCTCCGGGCAGAAAAACCCGACCGTGTTGTAGCCCCAGTAGTTGTTCAGCCCCAGCGCTGCCAGGCGCTGCTCGTCGAGATGCTGGTGGACCGGCAGCAGGCTCACCGCGGTGATGCCCAGGCGCTGCAGATGCGCGATTGCGGCGTCGCTGGCCAGGCCGGCGTAACTGCCGCGGATGTCGTTCGGCACGCCGGGATGCAGCATCGTGAAGCCGCGCACATGCAACTCGTAGAGCACGCAGTCGTCGACCTGGCGATGCAGCGGCTGGTCGCC
>JANOKR010000419.1:0-17982 GCA_031419315.1 Betaproteobacteria bacterium | reverse complement strand
CAGCTTTTTGTCGGTGATGAGCCCGAACTGCACCCCACCCCCATACGACAGGATGCTCACGCCGACGCCGATGTCGCCCGAGGCCGGCACCCAGAACATCGTCTGCCTGAGCGTGCTGCCGCAGAACAGCAGCGGCTTCGGCGGCCCCGGCACGTTGGTCATCACGGCCGTGGCCTTCTTGGCGAACATGTTGAGCACCGCGTCCTGCACCGGCTTGATGAACAGGCCGCTCAAGGACAGCACCGCAAACGCCAGCAAAGGCTGGTAGCTGCCTTTGAGTTCGGCCATGCGCCGGTGCACCGCGTAGACCCGCTCGACCGGATTTTCGATGCCGATCGGCAGCACCAACGGCGCCAGGCCGAAGCGGTTGCCGAGCTGCCAGGCTTTTTCCATCGGCCGCAGGTTGACCGGCACCATGGCGCGGATTTCCTTGCCCTGCGGGTCTTCGCCGCGGCCGCGCAAATACTGGCCGATCGCGCCGGCGACGCAGGACAACAGCACATCGTTGATCGAGCAGTTCAGGCCCTTGCCGACGGTCTTGACATAGTCCAGCGGCAGCGGCTCGCTCCAGGCGACGACCTTCCTGCCGATCGGCTTGCCTTTCAGCGCGGTCGGCGAATCGTCGGCGAGCAGCGCGAGTGCAGCGACATCGCTGAGCACCTGCATGCCCGACTTGGCCATGTCCATCGATCCGCTCAAGCCACCAGCCACAGAGCCCTGCGGGTTGGACAACATCTCGAGCGACTTGGTGACGCCGCCGCCGTACATGCCGATGGCCTTGACCGCGATATCGCTCAGCGGCTTGAGCACGGCATCAGACAACCAGTCACCACCATCGGCATCAGCGCTTGCGGCTTCGCGCCTGCGACGCTTCGGCGGGTCGGCGCCGCCGTCGGTGATGCTCATCATCACCGAGATCAGCGCGATGCCGTCGGCGATGCAGTGGTGGATGCGCGCGATCAGCGCGCTGCCCCCTTCGTAGTCGTCGATGAGGTGAAACTGCCACAGCGGCCGGCGCGAATCGAGTGGTGTCGTCGCCAGCTCACCACAGAGCAACTGCAAGGCGGCACGCTCGCTTTGGCCCGACTTCGGCGCCAGGTGGATCGGCACGACATGGCGCTCGAGGTCGAAGTTGTCGTCGGCGACCCACATCGCGCCCATCGCGTCGGCGACCGCGCGTTGTTTGAAGCGGTCGTACTTGAGCAGCTTGTCGGCGATGCGTTCGCGCAAGCCCTCGATCGTGATCGCCGGTGTCAGCATCCAGACGCCGACGATCATCATCAGGTTGACGTCGTTGTCCATCCGCAACCAGGCGGTATCGACGCGCGACATGCGCTCGGTGGGGGTCGGCATTCGGCAAGGCTCCAAGGGGCTACTGTCTGCGGCCCACGATGCTGGGTAACATCGCTACCGTCAATGCCCATTTTCACCCAAGGACAAAGCGATGGCCGACCTCAAAACAACGTTCGACAAAGCGGTGGCGGATTCGAAGAAGCTGCCCGAGAAGCCCGACAACAACACCTTGCTCAAGCTCTATGCGCTGTACAAGCAGGCCAGTGAAGGTGATGTCGAAGGCAAGCGCCCGGGTTTCACCGACATGGTCGGCCGCGCCAAGTTCGACGCCTGGGCGGCGATCAAGGGCACTGCCGGCGACACCGCCATGCAGGACTATGTCGACCTCATCGAATCGCTGAAATGAGCGGCGCGGGCGTTCCAACTTAGGGGGAGCGCTTGCCTCCTCGCCCCGCTTGCGCTATCAAGCCCGAGTGAAATTCGAACGCCACGCCTTCATCAGCTACGCGCACATCGATGACGAGCCGCTGCTCGCCGATGACGACGGCTGGGTCACGCTGTTCCATCGCACGCTGCAGCAGCAACTCGCGATGCGCCTGGGCGAGAAGGCCAATATCTGGCGCGACGACCGCCTGCGCCCGATCGAGGATTTTTCTGCCGAGATCACCGACAAGCTCGCCGGTGCGGCGGTCTTGATCTCGGTGCTGTCGCCGCGTTATCTGAAGTCCGACTGGTGCCTGCGCGAACTCCAGACATTCTGCGATCTGGCCGAGCGCGAAACCGGCCTCGTGCTCGACAACAAGAGCCGGGTCTTCAAGGTCCTTACGCTGCCGCTCGAGAACCGCAACGACGCCAGCCTGCCGGCGGCGATGAACCGCGCGCTGGGTTACGAGTTTTTTGCGCCCGGCCCTGACGGCGACGAGCTGCCGCTGGCGCCGAGTTTTGGCGAGGAGTACAAACAAAAATTCCTGCGCAAAGTGTCGTCGGTGGCCGCCGACATCAAACGCATGATGACCCTGCTCGACGCCGAAGCGCCGCGCCCCGACGCGCCGCCGGCGCCGGCAAAGCCGACGGTTTATCTGGCCACCTGCAGCCAGGACCGGCGTGACAGCCGCGAGATGCTCAGCTCCGAACTCGAGCGCCTGGGTTGCACCGTGCTGCCCGACCACCAGCTGCCTACCGACGAGCTGAGTTTCGTCGACGAGGTACGCGGCATGCTCGCGCGCAGCCAGCTCAGCGTGCACCTCGTCGGCGCGGCCTACGGCCTGGTCCCCGAAGGCGCGTCGGGCAAGTCGGTCGTCGAACTGCAGAACGAAGTTGCTGTGCAGCGCTGCCGAGAGGCCGGCCGCGGTGCGCTGGCGCGGCTGATCTGGCTGCCTGAAAACACGTCGACGTCGGCAACCACGGCGCCGGTGCCCGCGGTCCAGGCCGCGTTCATCCAGCGCCTGCACACCGATGCCGAGGCGCAGTTTGGCGCCGACCTGATCACGGCCGATTTCGAGACTTTGAAGCTCAGCGTGCGCAGCGCGCTCGACCGGCTCAACAAGCCGCCAGCGGTGCCGGCGCCGGTGCCGGTTGGGACCGGCGGGCCTGACGGCAGCATCACTGCAGCGCTGCGCCGCCGCGTCCACCTCGTGCACTGCGAGCCCGACCGCAGGGCCAGCATCGACCTGCTGCGCGTGCTCGGCGAAAGCGCGGATGTCACGCGCCCGGTGTTTGCCGGTGACGCTGGTGTGCTGCGCGAAACCAACCAGGCGCTGCTGATGGCCTGCGACGAGGTCTGGCTGTATTACGGCAGCGGGGACGACGCCTGGAAGTACCACCAACAAAACGAGCTGCGTCGCATCCGCGGCCTGCGCACCGACCGGCCGCTGCCGGCCGACACCGTGGTCCTGGCGCTGCCCGACAACGACGACAAGGCGGTGCTGGCCGAAGTCGGCGACCCCGGCTGCGTCGTGCTCGACCTGCGCGCCGGCATCAGCCCCGAGATGCGCTTGGCGATCACTGCGCTGCTGGCCAGCCGGGTGCCGGCGGCCGAACCGGGCGCGCTGCGGCAATGACTCTTGAGGCCACCACCGCGCCGCCGCCGAGCAACCCCTATCCCGGCCTGCGGCCTTTTCGCGAAGCAGAAGAGCATCTGTTCTTTGGCCGTGAGCACCAGGTCGACGGCATGGTCGACCGGCTCGCGCAGACGCACTTTCTGGTCGTCGTCGGCACCTCGGGGTCGGGCAAGTCGTCACTCGTCAACTGCGGCCTGCGCCCGGCGCTGCACCGCGGCCTGCTCGCCAGCGCCGGCACACATTGGCGGGTGGCGCAGTTCCGGCCCGGCGACCGGCCGCTGCGTGCGCTGGCCGAGGCGCTGGCCGATGCACGGGCCGGCGCGCGCCCCGGGCTGGTCGAAGACGGCCCGTTTTCAATCGACGACCTGATCGAATCGACGCTGCGATCAAGCAAGCTCGGCCTGCTCGATGCGATCGAAGAATCGGGCCTGGCCGACGACAACAACCTGTTGATCGTGGCCGATCAGTTTGAAGAACTGTTTCGCTATCGCGACCTCGCGGCGGCGGCAGCGGCCGGTGCGGGCTCGGGTACGGGCTCGGGTGCGGGTGCCGGCGCCAAAACCGGCGCCGGCGAAGACGCGACCGCGTTTGTCAACCTGCTGCTCGAGGTCGCGCGCCAGAAGCCGAAGAATATTTTTGTCGTGCTCACGATGCGGTCGGACTTTCTCGGCGACTGCGCGCAGTTCTACGGCCTGCCCGAGGCCATCAATGCCGGCCAGTACCTGGTGCCGCGGCTGTCGCGCGAAGACCGCCGCCTGGCCATCGCCGGGCCGGCCGGGGTCTCCGGCACCCGCGGCAGTGCGGTGCTGTTGACACGCCTGGTCAACGATGTTGGCGACAACCCCGACCAGCTCTCGATCCTGCAACATGCGCTGAACCGCACCTGGGCTTGCTGGCAGGCACTGCGCCGGCCGGACGAGGTCATCGACCTGCGGCACTACGAGCAGATCGGCGCGATGGCCCATGCGCTGGACGAACATGCCGAAGAGGCCTACGAAGAGCTCAGCGAGCCGCAGCGCGAGGTCTGCGCGCGTGTCTTCAAGGCCCTCACCGACCGCTGCACCGACCCGCGCGGCGTGCGCCGGCCGACCCGTTTTGCCGACCTCTGCACGATCACCGAATCCTCCGCCGACGATGTCGAGGCGGTGATCGAAGTCTTCCGCACACCGAGCCGCGGCTTCCTGATGCCGCCCGCTGGCGAGCCGCTGCAAGAAGGCAGTGTCATCGACATCTCACATGAAAGCCTGATGCGGGTCTGGCAGCGGCTGGTGCGCTGGGCTGACGACGAGGCGCAGTCGGTCAAGACCTATCAGCGTCTGGCCGGTGACGCCGAGTTGTTCGCACACAAACAAGAAGGCCTGCTCTGGGACCCGGCCTTGCAGGTCGCGCTGGACTGGCGCGCGTCAGCGCATCCCAATGCGGCCTGGGCGGCGCGTTACCACGCTGGTTTTGACGACGCGATGCGGTTTCTCGACGCCAGCCGCGAGGGCCGCGACAAGTACGAACGCGAGACCCGGGCCAGCAGCCAGCGGCGGCGGCGCATCCAAGGCGCTGCAGCGGGCGGCGTCGTCGTGGTCATGGTCGCGATGGCGGCGATGCTGTGGCAGGTCCAGCGCAGCAACAAGGCCAGCGAGCTGGCCGGCATCGAGCGCGGCGCGGCCGAGGCCAACGCGCGGGCCAGCAGCCTGCTGATGCAGGCCAAGGACGAACGCATCGAGCACCGGGTTGACGCCTCGCTGCTGATGACCGTGGCGTCGCTGTCGGAGTACCGCACTACGCAGGCAGAAAAGAAGCTGCTCGACTGGCTGCGCGTGGCGCCGCTGCGCCTGCTACATGGCCATGATCGTGCGGTCAGCGACCTCGCCTTCTCGCCCGACGGCAGCCAGTTGGCGTCGGCCGGCGACGACGGGCTGGTGCGCCTGTGGGATGTCGGCGCCGGCAAAACGCTGCACACCCTGCCCACCGACCAGGCGGGCGGCGCCAGGCTGGCGTTTTCAGAGGACGGCAAGACCCTGGGCGTCGGGCTGCTGACAGAAAACGGCGGCCTGCGCTGGAACCCGTCGGGTGGCGCAGCACCGGCACCGGCACTGGCACCGACAGCAACAGCAGCAGCAACAACGACAACGACATCGACCACGACATCGACGCCTACGGAAACACCCACGGCCTCCGGCAACAGCAACAGCTACGGCAACGGCAGTGTGCTTGTCGCCGCGCTGCACACCCGCCGGGGGCTGTTTGCGACCCCGCGCGCCGGCCGGGCGGGGTCCGACGTGGTGTTGTGGAGCATCGATCGGCGCACCGAGCTGGCCCGGCTTGCCGGTCACCTGGGCGAAGTCGTCACGCTGACGTTCAGCGCTGACGGGCGCGTGCTGGCGAGTGCCGACACCGCCGGCAGCGTGCGGATCTGGGACCTGGCCAACGACCCCGCGCGCAGCCGGCTGCGCGTCACGATACGGGCCCATCCGGGGGTGGCGATCGAACGCCTCGTCTTCAGCCCCGACGGCCAAATCCTGGCCACCAGCGCTGGCGACTCGAAGGTCAAATACTCGACGGTCGAACTCTGGCGAGTCGGTGACGGCAAACGCCTGCGCACGCTCGATATCACGGGGTCGGCAGGGGTCGGCCAGGCGGCCACCGCGCTGGCTTTTAGCGCTGACGGCGCTTGGGTTGCCGCGGCCGGCTTGACGGCTGGGATCCGCATCTGGGATATCAACCACGTCGAGCGCAGCCAGACCCTTCGCGACGAACAGAGCACCGTGAGGAGCCTGCTTTTTGCGCCCGGCACCCCACGCCGGCTGGTCAGCGCCGGCGACGACGGCAGTGTCAAGATCTGGATTCTTGAGGCGGAGCTGTCGGCGGCCCCGATCCAGAAGGTGCAGGCCCTGCGCGCGCACCAGGGCGGTGTCATCAGCCTGGCCGTCAGTGCCGATGGCCGGCAACTGGCCAGCGCCGACGCCAATGGGCTCATCGCACTGTGGGATGTGGCCACTGACCGCCCGCTGCGCGGGCAGTTGTTCTCAAGCCCGGATGCGGTCACCGCGCTGACCTACAGCGTCGACGGCAAGCTGCTCGCTTTTGTCAACGAAGACGCCAAGGTCAAACTCTGGCGCATCGCCGACGGGCGCGTGCAGCCACGCGAGTTGCGCGGGCCGCAGGAAAAACCGCTCAACAGCGTGGCCATCAACGCCGATGCCAGCCGCGTGGCTGCGGCTGGCCGCGACGGCACCGTGGTGCAGTGGTCGACCAGCGACGGCGAGGTCATCGGCGCGGCGCTGGCGGCCGACGATGAGGCGGTGCATGCGCTGGCCTTCAACCCCCGCGCCAGGCAGCAATTGGCCTCGGCCGGCGCCAGCGGCAAGGTCATCCTCTGGGACGCCGAGGCCGGCACCCGGCAACAGGTGCTGGAGCACCCCGCCTCGGTGCGCGCGCTGGCCTTCAGCCCGGACGGCAGCTTGCTCGCCGCGGGCGCCGACGACCAGACCATCACGCTGTGGCGCGTCGACGCCGCCGGCCACGCCGAGCGCGCCGGCCCGCCGCTGCGAGGGCATACGTCGTATGTCACCAGCCTGGCCTTCAGTGCCGACGGCCGACTGCTCGTCTCCGGCGGACTCGACCGCTCGCTCAGGCTCTGGGATCCGGCCACCGGCACGGCTATCGGCAAGGCCTTGGAGCAGCCCGACAACGTGCTCGGCGTGGCGATCGGGCCGGCGAGCAAGGCGCATGTCAATGGCAGCGTCGTCGCCGCTTTGAGCAGCGGCGCGGTGATGATCTGGGATCCTGCGAAGCGCAAGCTGCTCGCCGGCCCGCTGCAAGAACACGCCACCTTTGCGCAGGGCGTGGCCTTCGCCCCCGACGGGCGCAGCTTCGCCACCGCCAGCGCCGACGGCTCAGTGCGGCTGTGGGACGCCGACGCCGCCGGCTGGCAGACACGCGCCTGCGCGATCGCCAACCGCAACCTGCGGCGCGCGGAATGGCCGGCCGAGGTTGCCGCGCACATGGCCCGCAAAGTCGTCTGCGCGCAGTTCCCGCCGATCACCGAATGAGACATGATGGGCCTGCCAAAGCGCCAAGGACCCTGTTGATGAAATTCACCGCCCGGCCCATCACCACGGCCCTGCTGGCCGCAGCCCTCGGCATGGCGGCGGCGCAGGCCGGCGCCGGTGGGCTGCTGCTGAGCAACCGTGACCGCAGCCTGGCGATCAATGCCTGGGGCGGCGCGCAACATGGCACCGTGCTGCGCCTGAGTAACCGTTGCAGCGAGCGCGACCGCAACTGCACCTGGACCTTCCGCAACGGCATGCTCATCAGCGACGCCAACCCCGGCCTGGCGATCAACGCCTGGGGCGGCGCGCAACATGGCACCGAGCTGCGCCTGCACAACGCCTGCCAGTCGACCAACCCCGACTGCACCTGGACTTACCGCGACGGCATGTTCATCAGCAACCGCAATCCGGCGCTGGTCATCAACGCCTGGGGCGGTGCACGCTACGGCACCCCGCTGCGGCTGCACAACGGCTGCCGGCCGGACAACCCGGACTGCACCTTCTGGCGCTAGCCGCGCCCGCTTTGTAGGGCGACCATGACCCGCATGCCAAAGACTCTCATCACGATCGCCAGCTTGGTGCTGCTCGCCGCGTTGCCAGCGCAGGCGCTGTTGACACCGGCGCGCGCGGCTTCAGCGGCACCGGCAGCCGCGGCAGCAACCGCGCCAACCGCGCCGGCCGCGCCAAAGCCCGGGCCGCTGGCCGTGATCAAGGTCGATATCAACAACGCGACTGAGCAGGACTTGATGAAGGCGCTTGAGATCGACGCTGCCGACGCCCGCTTGATCATCAAAAAGCGCCGTTACCAGAGCGCGCAGCAACTCGTCGAACGTAAGGTGCTCAGCTTCAAAAAATTCAAGGCCATCAAGGACCGGGTGACGGTCGGCGCGGCGCAACCCTGAAGCCGCGCTAGCGGGCGCTGTGGGCGCTGCGGGCTGCAGCGGCGAGCCCCTATTTCTTGCGCGGTGCGGCCTTTTTTGCAGGCGCGATTTTGGCCGCACTCTCACCGAGCAACTTGTCGAGATTGGCTTCGATTTCGGTCTCGATGGTGCGGCTGAAGGCGCCAAGTAAAAACCCCAGCCTGGCGTGCAGGTCGAAGTGGTCGGCGGCAACGATCAAGGTGCCGTTCACGCCCGAGCGGGTGAACTCCACCGTATCGCTGGTCTGGCCTTCGATCACGGTGCACTCCATCGCAAACTGGCCTTCAGCCTGCTCGGCCCAGGCCCAGGCGACTTCGCGCGCTTTTTTCAGGCCGAGCTTGTGGTCGCGGTGGATCTTGATATCGGGCACGCGCAGTCTCCTGAAAGATTGTTGTCAATGTCGGGGCGCCGGGGTCGCGGCAAGTGCGGCGGCAAGTGTGGCCCGGCGCTGCGCCTTCGGCAAGGCGGCGATGCGCCGCACCTCGGCATAAAAGCGCTCGAGATCGCGGCCCTGCTGCTCGAAGATGCGCTCGAAGCCAGGCACCAGTTCGTCGTATGCCGCCTGGACGCCAAAAGCGGCATTGTTGGCGCGTTCGAACCAGCCGTCATAACCCACAAACCCGCCCCAGCGTTGCGCCTTGAGCGCCGCGTAGTCGGCCTTCAACTGGCTGCCCAGAGCCGACTTCGCGGCGTGTTTTTCGGCGTCGCTGATGGGGCCGCGAAAGACCGCGTTGAGCCGTTCGCGGTGGGCCAGCGTCAAGGCGCGGAAGTCGTTACGCCGGCCATCGAGCGCGGCGTACTCGGCACGCACGGCGGCAGTCGCGCGGGTGCTCAGCCAGCGCTGCGCGCCGATGCGCTCGACCGCCGTTGCGAATGATTCATTGAAGGTCGTGTCGTCGCCGACGTAGACCACCTGGTGCGCAAGTTCGTGGAACAACAACCGCGCGAGTTCACCTTCGGGCCAGTGCACAAAAGTGTTCAGCAGCGGGTCGCCGCCGAGCCAGTTGGTCCAGCCGAGGGTTGAGTAGGCTGGCACACCGTAGACCACAACCTCCCAGCCTTCGGCCTTGAGCTGCGCGGCCAGTGCATCGGCCTCGGCGCGGTCGAAATAACCGCGGTAACCAACACAGCCCATGACCGGGAAACACCAGGTCTTGAGTTGCAAAGAAAGCGCCGGCGCGGCGACCACGTTCCACACCGCGGCGCCACGCTGCAGGTCGGCGTAGGCGCGATAGCTGCGGTTGTCGGGCAGCTTGAGCTCGCTCACCGCAAAGTCGCGCAGCGCCTGCGTCAGCGCCAGGCGCTCGCGCAGCGCCGCGGGTGTCGCCGGGTCGGCAAGCCAGTCGTTGACCGGGCGTGCGCGGTGCATCAAGTCGAGATGCCCACCGACCGATTGGGCGTAGTAGCCGACCGCGCAGCCGCTGCCCAGGCACATCGCCGCGGCCGCGACGAGCGCCGCACCAGCAACACCGAGCCCGGCCATCAGCGCAGCACGCCGCACGGGGCGGGGCCAGCAAACCTCATGCCGGCGCGACCTGCACAAGGCAGTCGTAAAACGCTGGCGCGCGGCCGATATCGGTGAGGCGCTGGTGGGTCAGCTCGTTGACATTGGTGCCGTCGACGCCGAACTTCTTCCACCACACACCGAGGCCGTTGACGACGCCTGCGCGAGCGCGTTCGGTGACCGCCGCTTTGCAGCGGTAGCGGCCGCGGTCGTTGAAAGCGACGACCATCGAGCCGTCGGCGATGCCACGCACGGCGGCATCCTGCGGGTGGATCTCGATCAGCGGCTCGCCTTCGATCGCGCGCAGGCTCTTGACGTTGACGAAGCTCGAATTCAGGAAGTGCCGCGCCGGTGGCGAGATCATCGCCAGCGGATAACGCTGCGCCAGCTCGCTGCCCGGCGCTTCGTAGTTCGGCACATGGTCGGGCACACCAAACCCCGGCGCATCGACGATCGCGCGGCCATCGGCGCTGGGGAAACGGCCCTCGGCAAAAGGCGTCTCGGGCACCGCTAATCTGACCCAGCCCGCCGCGGCGAGCTGGTCGTAGTCGACCGACTCGGGCTTGAAAGCGGCACGCGCGATCTGCTCGTCGGTGTCGGCGAAACAGGGTTCGTCAAAACCGAAGCGCTGCGCCAGTTCACGAAAGATCTGGGTATTCGGTTTGGCTTCACCAACCGGCAAAATCGCCGGGTGGTTGATCATCGCGTAGGTGTGGCCGTAAGAGCGGTGCACGTCGAGATGTTCGAGCTGCGTGGTCGCCGGCAGCACATAGTCGGCAAGGTCGGCGGTATCGGTCAAAAAATGCTCGAGCACGACAGTGAAAAGATCGTCACGCTTGAAGCCCGCCGCCACCTGGCCACTCTGCGGCGCCACCGCCACCGGGTTGCTGTTGTAGACGATCACGGCTTCAACCTTGGGGCCGAAGTCAGGCGACGATTTGCGCAGCAGGTCGTCGCCGATCGTGCTCATATTGATGATGCGCGGGCGCTTGAGTGTGCCGCCACCCGGCGTCAGGTCAGGCCGCTCGAGCGCACGCGAATCGATGGCATCGGCAAACCAGCCCGAGGACGACAACAGCATGCCGCCGCCGCGCTGGCGCCAGGCGCCCGTCAGGCAGGGCAGCAGCGCCACCAGGCGCACAGCATTGCCGCCGCCGCGCACCCGCTGCATGCCGTAGTTCAGCCGGATCGCCGCCGGCCGGGTGTTGCCGTAGTCGCGGGCCAGCGCCTGGATCTCGGCGGCGCTGATGCCGCAGACCTGCGCCGCGCGCTGTGCCGGCCATTGCAGCGCACGTTCGCGCAAGGCCGGCCAGCCGTTGACGTGATTCGTTAGATAGTCATGATCGAGCCAGTCGTTGACGATCAACTCGTGCATCAGGCCGAGTGCCAGCGCGCCGTCGGTGCCCGGCAGCAGCGCGATGTGCTGGTGGCATTTGTCGGCCGTCTCGGTGCGCCGCGGGTCGATGCACACGAGCTTGGCGCCGGCGCGTTTGGCGGCCTGCGCAAAGGTCCAGAAATGCAGGTTCGAGGTGATCGAGTTGCTGCCCCAGATGAGGATCAGTTTGGCCTGCGCAAAGTCTTCGACATGCATGCCGACCTTGCCGCCGTAGGTGGCGGCCAGCGCCTCGCCACCGGCGCTGGAGCAGATCGTGCGGTCGAGCCGCGACGCCCCGAGCCGGTTGAAAAACCGCGCTGCCATGCTCTCGCCCTGCACCAGGCCCATCGTGCCGGCGTAGCTGTAGGGCAGGATCGCCTGCGGGCCCTTGCCGGGGTCGGCGGCGATACGTTGTAAGCGCGCCGCGATGTCGTCCAGCGCATCGTTCCACGACACCCGCTGCCACTGCCCGGCGCCTTTGGGCCCGACCCGCTTGAGCGGGTGCAGCACCCGTTCGTCGTGATAACTGCGCTCGGCATAACGGCTGACCTTGGTGCACAAGGCGCCATGCGTCGGCGGGTGGTCGGGGTCGCCCTGGATGCGGATCACTCGTCCTTGCTCGACCGTGACCAGCATCGCGCAGGTGTCGGGGCAGTCGTGCGGGCAGGCCCCTTTGATCACGCGGGTAGTTGTGTCGGTCACAGCTTGCATGGTTTGACTTTGCCACAGGCGCCACCGCCCCGCGCGCCCCCTGAAACGAGGGAGCGCAGACAGCGCCCAACTGGCGCGCACTCGCGCACACTTGTGGCCATGGACCAAGCCTCAGTCGCATCGCGCGGCAAGCTGCAGTTTTTGCCGCGCTTCTTGCCGCGCTTCGTGCCGCGTTTTTGGCATCTCGGCGGCCTGCTGGCAAGCGCCCTGGCGCTCGCCGGCTGCGGCGGCGGCGGTGACCCCGAACCGCCGCCGGTGGTCATCGAAGCGATCGTCTTCGTGCCCTACACGCTCGACCGCAGCGGCGCGGCGATCAACGCCAGCGTCACGCCCGATACCGCGCGCGCTGCAAGTGCCGATCTGCCGGTGACCGGCGGCACGCTCAGCGTCACCGGCGCCGACGGCACCGTGTACACGCTCGAAATCCCGGCTGATGCGCTGGTCGAGCCGACGCGCATCACGCTGACGCCGGTGGTCTCGGTGGCCGGTCTGCCCATTGGTGGTGGCGGCACCACCGTCGGCGTGCAACTGGCGCCAGTCGGTTTGCAACTGGCCAACGCGGCAGCGCTGGTCATCAGCCCGGCCGCCGCAGCCGCCGTGCCGATCGAGCGCCAGCTCTTCATCCAATGGGCCGGCGGCGGCGACGATGTCGCCTTCATCGCGCCCGACCCGGCTGCCGCCACGGTGCGCCTGTCGGTGGCGCAGTTCAGCGGCATCGGCATGCTGCGCAGCGCCGGCTTCGACGCCGATACCGCAGCGCTGCGCACGCGCATTGGCGCCGACGCCGCGGCGCGCCTGGCGAGTGCCGTCGCCGAGGTGCTGATGCGCGACCGCGCGCGCCGCCAGGCGGGCATCGCCGACACCCAGGGCCCGCTGATTGCAGCGGCGCTGACGGGCAGCCTGATCGATCAATTCCGGCAAGAGGTCTTGACGCCGCGCACCGCGGCGGCGGCGAGCAACTGCGCTGCCGCCACGCTGGCCGCCGATACCTTGAACGATTTTCACCAGCAGCGGCGCTTGCTCGGCGTAGCCAGTGCCGCCGCCGATCTGGCCGCCGAAGCCACGCCGCTGATGCCCGTCGTTGCCGAAGCCTGCATGGCCGCGGCCTACGCCGAATGCCGCGACAACCATGTCGTGACGCGCATGATCCCGGCGCAGACCGCACTCGGCCGGCGCGCCGCGCTGATGGGCTCGGCGTTGTCCACTTTCGCCGATACCGACCGTTTTGTGCGCGGCTGCCTGCGCTTCGAATTGGACTTTGTCTCCAGCGCCGGCGCCCGCGTGACGGCCGGCGCAGCGCCTTATGACTTTGACGAGACGGTGTCCGCGCTGGTGCCGATCGACCTCGGCCCAGGCCAGCTCGGTGGTATCGCGACATTGGCATCGCTGAGCTACGACGTGGTGCAAAAAGACGCTTGCCTGCGCAGCGAAGACTTCGTTCGTATCGGCAGCCGGCTGGCCGTGGCCGGGATCAGTTTTGTCGCCGGCACCGACCCCGTCACCGGCGCCGCCACCGGGGCGGTCAGCGACCTGACCTTGAACTTCAGCGCCGAGCCGACGGCGTCGACCTACACCCTTGTCGATACCTGCTTGTCGACCCGAGAAACCATCGAAGGCGCGACCTGGAGCACGGTGCATTCGCAGACCATGGACCTGGCCTTGCCACCCGCGGCCAACGGCTATGCGGTCAGCGGCTGGCAGGTGCTCGGCGGCGCGGTCTTCGCGCGCAAGACGATCGTCGTCAATTCGCCGCAGGACGGTTATTCGCTGGTCACCGAGAGCCGCTTCGAGCTGCGCCACACGCCCGGTCTGTGACCGGGTTTGTGAACGGGGTTGTGACGGGTTTGTCAACGGGCTTTGCAGCTCAGCGGCGGCCTCGGGGAATGCCCGCAAGGCTGCATTGCAAGCGATTTGCGGGCGTAAGATGATTCGCTTCGCCCCCGCAGGAGACCCCCAGTGCAGCTGATCGAATCGATCCTCGCCGACGCCGCCGCGATCACCACGATCCGCCGCGACATCCACGCCCACCCCGAACTGTGTTTCGAAGAAGTGCGCACCGCCGACGTGATCGCCAAGGCGCTCACCGACTGGGGTATCCCGGTCCACCGCGGCCTGGGCAAAACCGGCGTCGTGGGCATCGTCAAAAACGGCACCTCAAATCGCGCGGTGGGCCTGCGCGCCGATATCGACGCGCTGCCGATGACCGAGCACAACCAGTTTGCACATGCCAGCAAACACCCCGGCAAGATGCACGCCTGCGGCCATGACGGCCACACCGCGATGCTGCTCGCCGCCGCCCGGCACCTGAGCCGGCACCGCAATTTTGACGGCACCGTCTACCTCGTCTTCCAACCCGCCGAAGAAGGTGGCGGCGGCGCCCGCGAGATGATCAAGGACGGCATCTTCGAGCGCTTCCCGATGGAGGCCATCTTCGGCGCCCACAACTGGCCGGGCATGAAGGTCGGCATGATCGGCGTCAACCCCGGCGCGATGCTCGCGTCGAGCAACGAATTCAAGATCACGATCCGCGGCAAGGGCTCGCATGCCGCCTTGCCGCACCTGGGCATCGACCCGGTGCCGGTGGCCTGCCAGATGGTGCAGGGCTTCCAGACCATCATCACCCGCAACCGCCGCCCGATCGACCCCGGCGTGATCTCAGTAACGATGATCCACGCTGGCGAAGCAACCAACGTGGTGCCCGATTCGGCGCAGCTTCAAGGCACCGTGCGCACCTTCTCGATCGAGCTGCTGGACATCATCGAAACACGCATGAAACAAGTCGCCGACCACATCTGCGCAGCCTTTGGCGCGAGTTGCGAATTCGAGTTCAAGCGCAATTACCCGCCCACCGTCAACCACCCCGCCGAGACCGAATTTGTCAAGCGCACGCTGGCCAGCGTGGTCGGCGCCGACAACGTGGTGACCGTCGAGCCGACGATGGGCGCCGAGGATTTCAGCTTCTTCCTGCAAGCCAAGCCGGGTTGTTATTTCATGATCGGCAACGGCGAAGGTGAACACCGCGAAGGCGGCCATGGCCTGGGGCCGTGCATGTTGCACAACCCGAGTTACGACTTCAACGACGACCTGATCCCACTCGGCGCGACGGCCTGGGTGCGCATCGCCGAAGAGTGGCTGAAAGCGCCTGCGGCATGAGCGGCGTCACGGTATCTGCATCGTTTTCGCAGAGCTACGCCGAAGCGCGCGCCAAGTTCCTCGCCGCGACCGCCGACGCCGGTTTGACGGTGCGCTCGCATCCACATCCGCTGCCCGGCCGCGACGGCGAAGCCTTGGCGATGGACGTCGTGCGCCAGGGCCCGATGGACGCCAGCGCGCTGCTCATGATCTCGAGCGCCTGCCATGGTGTCGAAGGTTTTTGTGGCTCTGGCGTGCAGGTCGCGCTGCTGCGCGACCCGACGTGGCAAGCGGCGGTCAAGGCCAGCGGCGTGGCGGTGCTCTACATCCACGCGCTGAACCCGCACGGCTTCAGTTGGTGGCGGCGGGTGACGCAGGAAAATGTCGACCTGAACCGCAACTTCCAGGACTTTGAAAGCAAGCCGCCGCAGCGCAACGCAGCCTACGACCAGATCGCCGGGCAAATAGTCCCCGCGACCTGGCCGCCGAGCGCCGACAACGAAGCGGTGCTCGCCGCCTACGCCGCGCAGCATGGCGCGCGCGGTTTCCAGGCGGCGGTGACGGGTGGCCAGTACGACCATCCGGGTGGCCTCTTTTTTGGCGGCCGCTCGGCGACCTGGAGCAACCGCACGCTGCGCCAGGTGCTGCGCGAACATGGCACCAGTGCGGCCCGCCTGGGCTGGATCGATGTGCACACCGGCCTTGGCCCCAACGGACATGGCGAGCGCATCTTTGCAGGCCCTGACGACGCCGCTGCGATAACGCGCGCTCGCGCCTGGTGGGGGCAGGAAGTGACGTCGACCTTCGACGGCTCGTCGACATCAGCGCCGCTTACCGGGCTGATGTGGATGGCCACCACTGAAGAATGCCGGCATGCGGAATACACCGGCATCGCGCTTGAGTACGGCACCCAGCCGCAGGCCGAAGTCATCGGCGCGCTGCGTGCCGACCAGTGGCTGCAGAACCACCCAGAAACGCCGGCGGCGCAGCGCGCCGAACTCAAGCGCCAGATCCGCGATGCGTTCTACACCGACACCGACGCCTGGAAAGCGCAGATCGTTGAGCAGGCCGATCAGGCGGTGCGGCAGGCCTTGATGGGCTTGGGCGGGCTGGCGTCGGCCCTCTGAATCGGGCTCACAACCAGCCGCCCGCAGCGAGCTCGGCGGCCGCCTGCGCCGCACTTTGAAAGTGCAGCGCCTGCCAGCCGTGGCGGCGCGCTGCCGTCACGTTGCCGGCATGGTCGTCGATGAATATCGTCTGTGCCGCAACGAGCTCGAAGCGCGCGCTGGCCAAGGCAAAGATACCCGGCGCGGGTTTGATCAGGCCGACATGCGCCGAATAGATGCCGTCTTCAAACTCGGCCAGAAATGGATGCGCCGCCTGCAGCTGCGCGGCGTATGGCGCCGGCATGTTGGACAGGTAAAACAGGCGGTGCCCACGCGCCTTGACACGCAGCAGCAGGGCCACCGAATCGGGCAAGGCCGCCAGGTGCGGTGGCACGGCGTCGATGACCCGCCGCATCTGCGCTGGCGTCGCGGCGTAGTCGTCGGCCAGCACGGCAGCAAGGCGCAGCGCCAGCGTCGGCTCGTCGACCCGGCCGAGGTCGAAGTCGCCCCAAGGGCTGCCCGGCACAAAACTCTGGAACAACCGCGCTGACAACACCCTCGCCGCGGCCAAGTCGGGCGCCAGTTCGGGCACCACCTGCTGCAAAATCTGCGCCGGCTGCCAGTGCAGCAGCACGCCGCCGAGGTCGAAGATGACGGTCTTGCCAGTCGCCGCGGTCATCAGCTTCGCAGCCTTTGCAGCAGGCCGGCGGTGGAGGCATCGAGCCCCTGCACGTCACCCGACACCAGGCGCGGCAGCAGCGCGTTGCACAGCGCCTTGCCAAGCTCGACGCCCCATTGGTCGAAGCTGTTGATGCCCCAGATTGCGCCGCTGCTAAAGACGCGGTGTTCGTACATCGCGATCAGCGCACCGAGCGAACGCGGCGTCAGTTCGTCGAGCACCAGGGTCGTGCTCGGCCGGTTGCCGGGAAAGGTGCGATGCCGTGCAAGGGCGTCGTTAGGCATGCTGGTCGATGCCGTCGGCGCGCGTTCGGCGGCTGCGGCATCGGCGGTCTTGCCGAGCATCAGCGCCTGGCTCTGCGCCAGACAGTTGGCGAGCAGTTTCTGGTGCTGGTCGGCGAGGCCATGCGCCGGCTTTTTGACGGCGATAAATTCAACCGGGATGACATCGGTGCCCTGGTGCAGCATCTGAAAATAAGCATGCTGGCCATTCGTGCCGGGCTCGCCCCAGACCACCGGGCTGGTGGCGTAGGGCAAGGTCTGTCCGCTGGCATCGACCCGCTTGCCGTTGGACTCCATCTCGAGCTGCTGCAGGTAGGCCGGCAGGCGCCGCAGACTTTCGTGGTAAGGCGCCACGCTGCGGCTGCTGCGGCCGTGGAAGTTGCGCAGCCAGACGTCCAGCAGGCCCAGCACCACCGGCAGGTTGGCTGCCAGCGGCGCGTGTGCAAAGTGCTGGTCCATCGCATGGGCGCCTGCCAGCAGGTCGCGGAAGCCCTGCGCGCCGACGGCGATGGCGATCGGCAGCCCGATGCTGCTCCACAGCGAGTAGCGCCCGCCCACCCAGTCCCAGAAGCCGAAGGTGGTGCCGATGCCGAAGGCCGCTGCCGCCTTGACGTTGGTGGTGGTGGCGCAGAAGTGGCGGTTGATGTCGCTTTCGTTGATACCCCGACCTTGCTGCACGAACCAGTCACGCGCCACCGCGGCGTTGGCCATCGTCTCCTGCGTGGTGAAGGTCTTGCTGGCGATGATGAAGAGCGTCTTGGTCGCGTCCAGCCCGCGCAGCAGCGGCGTGATGTCGTGGCCATCGACATTGCTCACGAAGTGCAGGCTCTTGCCCGCTTGTGCATAGGCGTCGAGAGCCGGCACCACCATCTGCG
>JANOKR010000418.1:0-2475 GCA_031419315.1 Betaproteobacteria bacterium | reverse complement strand
GCAGCGCGAGGTCGTCCTTCAGGCCGACACAGCGGGTGGCCAGCTCACGCGCTCGGGTGATTTTGGGCGTGTTGTTGCCGTTTTTGCGGCCGTAAGGCGAGCCGGTTTCCTGCGGCGCCGAGAAGGGGTCGAAGGTCTGATTGGTCCAGTCGTCGAGCATCTGCGAAAAGGTCGCGGCGATTTGCTCGGTAGGGAAATTTTCCAGCCGGTCGACGCCCGCCGCCTTCATCGTCGCGTTGTAGGTGCCGGCATACATGTCCACCGTCTTGTAGTGGTTGGTGGTGCCGAAGACATGGTCGAAGTTGACGCCGCCATAAAAAAATCCCCAGGCGACATCGCGCATCAGCGCACGCAGGTAGTTGCCGATATCCAGCGTGTGGCTCAAGGGCCGGCCGTCGCGGGTGGTCCAGGTGATGTGGGCGAAATATTCATCGCGCCGGAAGGTGAAACCGCCGAGCGTGAAACTTTTGTAGCCGCTGGTCTTGTCGGGCGCGGAGGCGATGACTTGCGGGGCGATTGCTGCGCTTGCGTTCATGGTCGTGGCTCCTTCAGGCAACCTGGCAGATGTCTGCCCAGCGTTCGACACTCAACTGGCCCTTGCAGGTCTGCAAGATCACGACCCCGGGCCGCGCGCTGCGGAACTGGTAGGCGCTGTTCTTCGGCAGCAGCGCCTGGTGGCCGCGTTGGATCTTCATCCAGCCCATCTTCTGGCCGCGCGGCTCGCCCTTGACCAGCACCGCGCCGTTGTGCTCAACGTCGGGCACGGTTTGTTCGGGGCCAAGCTTGACGAGGTGGATCTCGATCTCGCCGTCCATGCTCAACGCAAATTCGTCGTGGGCGCAGGTGTACCAGGGCGAGACCCCTTCGGCGCGCAGCGCTTCGAGCACGTAGATCTGGTTCTGGCCAAAGACCACCCGCTCGTACGGCTTGGCTTTGGAGGCGACATCAAAGCAGTTGGAAAAAGCGTAGTTTTTGACGTCGTCGTCTATGTTCTGCACGCCGCCTTTTTCATAGCTGACGAGCGACGCAAATTTGGTCTGGTAAGCGACTTCGGGCATGGGCAGGTCTCCTGTCGATGGGGGCAGTCTAGGCAGCGCGGCGGTCGTTCACTAGAGGCGGCGCCGCGACAGGATTGTTTGTCGACGCCGAACAATCCAGCGGGTTAACCCGGGCAGGCGGCTGGGCGCCGCATTACTCGATCACCTCCGGCGCCAACAGGCCGCGCTCGATGAGCGCGGCATCCCACGGCGGCACGCCGGAAAAACTGCTGTGCAGCGCGTCGAGAAAGAGCTTCAACTTGAGGGCGCCGCGCACCGTGGGCGGGTAAAAGACGCTGAGCCAGAACGAGCTCAGCTGGTATTGCGGCAGCACCAGTTGCAAGTCACCCCGCAGCACCGCCGCCGACGCCACCAGCGTGGGCAGGCAGACGATGGCCGCGTCTTCGAGCGCATATTCGCGCCGCAGGTGCACGCTGTTGCTCAGCATCACCGGCTTCAAGTCCAGCGCCACCGGCGCACCGGCACCGTGAAAAACCAGTCGCTCGCGAGTCGGATATCCCGAGTACCAGCCGACGCGGTGGCGCAGCAGTTCGTGCGGCGCCTGCGGCGCGCCATCGCGCGCCAGGTAGGCCGGCGACGCACACAGCACCCGCCGCACGGCAAAGAGCTTGCGCGACACGAGCTCTTCTGATCGCGGCGGGAAGATCTGCAAGGCACAGTCGAAGCCTTCTTTGACCGGGTCGATGGCGGCGTCGTTGACGACGATATCGAGCACGATCTGCGGGTAGCGCAACTGAAAGTCTCGCAGCATTTGCGCCAGGTGGCCGAGCACAAAACCGGTCAGCGCATGGACCCGCAGGCGCCCGGCCGGCGAGGTGCTGACCTCGCGCATCTGATCGACAAGCTCGTTGCTGCGGCCGACGAGATCGGTGCAGTCGCGCAAAAAAGCCTGGCCGAGTTCGCTCAAGCGCACGCTGCGCGTATTGCGGTGGAACAGCGGCGCGCCGACAAACTCTTCGAGCTGCTGGATGCGCGCGGTGACCACCGAGCGCGAGACCCGCATCTGGCGCGCCGCCTCGGCAAAACTCTGGGTGTCGGCGACACGCACAAACGCGTCGATGGCAAGGAAGCGGTCCATGTCTACCCGATTGGCCCACCCGTCGCACAAGCGCTTGGGCGCAGCGGGCTTGGCTGCAAAATCCACCGAGTCTAGATTCGCGGCGCGGTCCATGGACCACGCACAAGCCCGGAGATGCCCCGATGAGAAATATCGACGAAGAGACCATCACGCAGGCCGTGATCGCGCGCCACAGCGCGGCAAAAAACGCCCGTCTGCGCGACATCATGACCAGCCTGGTGCAGCACCTGCACAGCTTTGCACGCGAGGTCAAACTGACCGAGGCCGAGTGGTTTGAGGGCATCCAATTTCTCACCGCCTGCGGCCACATCAGCGACGACAAGCGGCAGGAGTTGATCC
>JANOKR010000417.1:0-2536 GCA_031419315.1 Betaproteobacteria bacterium | reverse complement strand
TCGCATCGAGCACGGCATAAGGCGGCAGGCTGTCCTGGTCGGTCTGGTCGGGGCGCAGCTCCGCCGACGGCGGCCGCGTGATGATGCGCTCGGGAATCACCGGCCCGGTGCTGCCGGGCGGGCCATCAGCACGGCGGGTCGGCTGGCGATTTTTCCATTCGGCAAGCTGGTAGACCAGGGTCTTGGCCACATCCTTGATGACCGCGAAGCCGCCCGCCATGTCGCCGTACAGGGTGCAGTAGCCAGTGGCCATCTCGCTCTTGTTGCCGGTGGTCAGCACGATCGAACCGGTCTTGTTGGACAGGGCCATGAGCAGCGTGCCGCGGATGCGGGCCTGGATATTCTCTTCGGTCGTGTCTTCGGCGCGGCCGGCAAACTGGTCAGTCAGCGCGCCGCGGAAAGCATCGAACATCGGCGCGATCGTTATCTCGTCGTAGCGCACACCCAGGCGCTGCGCCATCTCGCGCGCATCGATCCAGGAGATGTCGGCGGTGTAGGGCGAGGGCATCATCACCGTGCGCACGCGGTCGGCCCCCAGCGCATCAACCGCGATCGCCAGCACCAGCGCCGAATCGATGCCGCCTGACAGCCCGATGATCGCGCCCGGGAAGCCGTTTTTGCCGACGTAGTCACGCACGCCCATAACCAGCGCCGACCAGACCTGTTCTTCGAGCGACGGCGCCGCGATGACGTCGCCGCGCACCCGGCCGCCGGCATCGATCTCGACAATGCAGGCCGCAGCCTCGAAGCTCGGCGCGCGCCCGCAGACCGCGCCGGTGGCGTCCACCGCAAACGAAGCGCCATCGAAGACCACTTCGTCCTGGCCGCCGACGAGGTGGGCATAAAGCAGCGGCAAGCCGACCGCACGCGCACGCTCGGCCATGCGCTGTTCACGTTCTGCTGCCTTGCCCAGATGGAAAGGTGATGCGTTGAGCACACACAGCACCTGCGCGCCGGCATCACGCGCGGCGCGTGCTGGCTCTTCGAACCAGGCGTCTTCGCAGATCAGCAGTCCGAAGCGCAAACCGCCAGTCTCGAAGATCACCGGGCCGTGCCCGGCATCGCGGCCAGAGAAAAAGTAGCGCCGCTCGTCGAAGACCTGGTAGTTCGGCAGCTCGCGTTTGAAATAGGTTGCCCGTACAGCACCGGCGGTCAATACCGAGGCCGCGTTGAAACAGGGCGGCAAGGCCATAGACTTCGCTCGCAAGTCGCTCGCGCCGGGCCGCCACGACGGATGCCCCACCACCAGATGCAAACCCTGCAAGTCCTGAACATCCGCTGCCAACTGGCGCAGCGCCACATCGCAGGCGGCAAGGAACGCCGGCCGCAACAACAGGTCCTCGGGCGGATAACCACTCAACGCCAACTCAGGCGCGATGACCACCAGCGCGCCGGCGGCATGCGCCTGGCGGGCGGCTTCGGCGATGCGCGTGGCATTGCCGGCGAGGTCACCGACCGTCGCATTGATCTGCGCCAGCGCAACCTTCACCATGAGCGGCATTGAATGAGCGGAGAAGGCAATTTCACTGCCGAAGATTATGTCATCCGGGTCGTCGGCGAGCCCGCCGCGATAGACGCGCAGGACTGGGACGAACTGCTCGCCCAGCAAGCCCGGCCGACACCCTTCATGCAACACGCGTACCTGGCCGCGATGCACCTGTCCGGCAGCGCCACGCCAACAACCGGCTGGACACCTTCATTCATCACCGTGTATCGCGGCGCTGCACTCGTCGGCGCAGCGGCGCTCTACCTCAAGGCCCACTCGTACGGCGAATATGTCTTCGACTGGGCCTGGGCCGACGCCTACCAGCGCAACGGCCTGCGCTACTACCCCAAGCTGCTCGGCGCGGTGCCCTTCACGCCGGCGCCGGGCTCGCGCCTGCTGGCGCTGGATGCCGATGTGCGCCGCATGCTGGTTGCTGCCATCGGCAGCGTCGCGCGCGAATACAAACTCTCGTCAGCGCACCTGCTCTTCATCGACGACACCGAGCGCGCTGCTTTTGAGGCCGCCGGCTGGATGATCCGCGAAGGCGTGCAGTTTCACTGGACCCGCGATGACGCAGCGCCGGCTGCCGACTTCAACGCCTACCTGCAGCGCATGCAGCGCCACAAGCGTAAAAACATCAGCCAGGAGCGTCGCCGTGTCGCCGATGCCGGCGTCACCTTCACGACCCATGTCGGCACGCAGATCGACGACGGGCTGTGGGACTTCTTCCACCACTGCTACACGCTGACCTACGAAGCCCACCACAGCACGCCGTACCTGACGCGCGACTTCTTCGCCCGCATGGCGCTGACCATGGCACCCAACTGGTTGATGTTCGTGGCCCACCAGGCGGGCCAGCCGGTGGCCGTGTCGCTGATCGCCATCGACCCGCAGCGCCGCAGCGCCTGGGGCCGCTACTGGGGCTGCACGGCGAACGTGCCGTGCCTGCACTTCGAAGCCTGCTACTACCAGCCGCTGGCATGGTGCCTGGACAACGGCTACCTGCGCTTCGAGGGCGGCGCGCAGGGCGAACACAAGATGGCGCGCGGC
>JANOKR010000416.1:0-8202 GCA_031419315.1 Betaproteobacteria bacterium | reverse complement strand
TGATGGCGCCACCCTGGCCGCGCGTGGCGCCCAGGCCCAGGAGTGGTGTGGCGTCGCGCTCGGCGCAGTGCGCATCAGCTCGGTGTCGCTGTCGGGCAAACAGGTGGCCTTGACCTATTGCGAACCCGGCACCTGGTTCGGCGATATCTCGCTCTTCGACGGCCTGCCGCGCACCCACGATGCCGACGCGCATGGGAAGACGACGCTGCTCGTTGTGCGCAAGGCGGACTTCCATGAGCTGCTGGCCCAGCATGTCGAGCTCTATGACGCGCTGCTGCGCCTGAACTGCCGGCGCCTGCGCCTGATGTTCGATCACTACGAAGACCTGAATACGCGCCCGCTGCAATCGCGCCTGGCCAAACAGTTGATGCTGCTGGCCAAGAGTTACGGCATCAACGAGGGAGAAGAAATCCGCATTGGCCTGCAACTGGCGCAAGAAGACCTGGCCCAGTTGCTCGGCGCGTCGCGCCAGCGTGTGAATCAGGAGCTCAAAGGCTTCGAGCGCAAAGGCCTGGTGCGTGTCGAGCCGACCCGTCTGGTCGTGCTCGCGCGCGACAAACTGATGGCGATTGCCGAGCGCTGAAACGCCGTCCCTTTCCTCAAAACGAGAGCCCCACGATGGACCAGTTCACCGGCACCAAACCCGTCACCGAGAGCCATGCTTTTGATGTCGCGGCGCTGCAAGCGCACTTGCAAGCGAATTTCCAAGCGCATTCAAAATCGCAGCTGTCGGGTTTTGCCGGCTCCTTGAGCGTGCGCCAGTTCAAGGGCGGGCAGTCGAACCCGACCTATCTGCTCGAGACACCGGGCCAGCGTTATGTCATGCGCAGCAAACCCGGGCCGGCAGCGCGGCTGCTGCCTTCGGCGCACGCGATCGAGCGCGAGTTCCGGGTCATGGGCGCCTTGGCCGATAGCGGCGTGCCGGTGCCGCGGATGCACTTGCTGTGCACTGACGAATCGGTCATCGGGCGCGCCTTCTACGTCATGGAATTTGTGCAAGGCCGCGTGCTTTGGGACCAGGCGCTGCCGGGCATGAACAACACCGAACGCGCCGCGATCTACGACGAGATGAACCGCGTCATCGCAGCGCTGCATCAGGTCGACCCCGGCGCGGTGGGCTTGGGCGACTACGGCAAACCGGGCAACTATTTCGAGCGCCAGATCGGCCGCTGGAGCAAGCAATACCAGGCCTCGGTCACCGGCCCCATCGACGCGATGGACCGCCTCATCGAATGGTTGCCGCACCACATCCCGGCCGGTGCGCGCGACGAGGCCGAGGTGGCCATCGTGCATGGTGATTTTCGTCTCGACAACCTGGTCTTCCACCCGACCGAACCGCGCATTCTGGCGGTGCTCGACTGGGAGCTGTCGACACTCGGGCATCCGTTGGCGGACTTCAGTTACCACTGCATGGCCTGGCACATACCGCACACGATGGGGCGCGGTATCGGCGGCCTCGACGCCGCGGCCTTGGGCATCCCGAGTGAGGCCGAGTACCTGCGCCGCTATTGCCAGCGCAGCGGCCGCAAGACCGAAGCCGATGCTGTCGCGCTGGCAGCAGACTGGAACTTCTATCTGGCCTACAACCTGTTCCGCATCGCGGCGATCCTGCAAGGCATCGCCAAGCGGGTGGTTGACGGCACGGCGGCGAGCGCCGAAGCGCGCAACGCCGCCGCAGGTGTCGGTGGGCTCGCCGCGCTCGGCTGGACATTTGCACAAAAGGCCTGAACGGCCTGAAGGATCGAACCATGGACTTCAATTTCTCCCCCCGCACCCAGGCGCTGCAAGCGCGTGTGCACAGCTTCATGGACCAGCATGTGCGCCCTGCCGAAGCGCAGTGGTGGCAGGAACTCGAAGCCAACACCGCGGCCGGCAAACGCTGGACACCGCTCAACGTGATCGAGGAAATGAAACCGAAGGCGCGCGAGGCGGGCCTGAGGAACCTGTTCCTGCCCGAGAGCGAATATGGCGCCGGCCTGACGAACCAGGAATACGCGCCGCTGGCGGAGATCATGGGCAGCGTGCCCTGGGCCAGCGAGGTCTTCAACTGCTCGGCGCCCGATACCGGCAACATGGAAGTGCTGGTGCGTTACGGCAGCGTCGAACAACGCAAGACCTGGCTTGAGCCGCTGCTGGCTGGCGAGATCCGCAGCGCCTTTGCGATGACCGAACCCGCGGTGGCTTCGTCCGACGCGACGAATATCGCCGCGCGCATCGAACGCCGCGGTGACGAGTACGTCATCAACGGCCGCAAGTGGTGGACCAGCGGCGCCGGCGACCCGCGCTGCAAGATCATGATCTTCATGGGCAAGACCGACCCCGACGGGCCGCGGCACTCGCAGCAGTCGATGATCCTGGTGCCGATGGACACCCCCGGCGTCAAAGTCGTGCGTGCGCTTTCGGTGATGGGTTACGACGACGCGCCGCATGGTCATATGGAAGTGGATTTCGACAACGTTGTCGTGCCAGCGGGCAACATGTTGCTCGGCGAAGGCCGCGGCTTCGAGATCGCCCAGGGCCGTCTCGGCCCCGGCCGCATCCACCACTGCATGCGCCTGATCGGCCTCGCCGAGCGCGCGCTCGAACTGATGTGCAAACGCGCCAGTTCGCGAGTCGCCTTTGGCAAGACGGTGGCCCAGCAAGGCGTGACCCAGGAGCGCATCGCCGAAGCCCGCTGCATGATCGAACAGGCGCGCCTGCTGACGCTGAAATCGGCGTGGATGATGGACGTCGCCGGCAACAAGGCGGCCAAGGCCGAGATCGCGATGATCAAGGTCGTGGCACCGAACATGGCCTGCCAGGTCATCGACTGGGCGATGCAGGCGCATGGTGGTGCCGGTGTCAGCCAGGATGTGCCGTTGCCCTACTTCTACGCTCAAGCCCGCACGCTGCGGTTTGCCGACGGGCCGGATGAAGTGCACCGCAACGCGATCGCCAAGATCGAACTCGGCCGCCACGCGGCTTGATTGCTGCCGCGGCAGCTTGACCGCAGCAGGCGGCTAAGGCGGCGGCGGTGGGTCGCCGGGCATTGCCGACGCCGACCACAGGCTCGGCTGCGTGCTGGGCGACTCGTTGCCGCCAAATTCTTCTTGCACCCGCCGCGCTTCGCGCAACGCACACTCGAACACCATCAGCCAAGACTCGATGGCGTCGATCGTCGGCTCGGCGCAAGCGGAGCGCAGCATCAAGCGGCCGCGGCCGATCATCAACACCAGCGGATCGGCAGGTGTGCCGGGCGCCGTCAGCAGGGCCGCGCCAAGGGCGCCGTCGAGCCAGCGCTGTAGCCAGGGTTTGGAGCCGCTGACGGCGACATAACGCTCGCGCAAGACACCGAGCTCAGAGCCGCTGAGCTTGGGAAACATCACCAGCCAGCGCATCTCGGGCGGCGTGCTGGTATCGATGCGGGTCTGCACACCTTCGACGTATTCGTCAAAGACGGCCTTCTCCAGCGCGACCGACAGTTCGCGGTTGATGACGAGCAATTGCAAGGTCGGTGGCAGGCCGGGTTCAGCACGCAGGCGCAGTTCGCGGCCGCTGACATAGGGCCGCTGTGACGGGCCCCATTCGAGCCGCCACGGCAAGGCGCCGAGCCGGCCGTCGATGACCACGCCGTCTTCTTTGGACACCGCCCGGAAAGCAAACTGGCGCTGCGCGGCCCAGTCCATCAGCGCCGCGTGGTCGGACTTCGGCGCGGTGCCGCCGCCGAGCCATTTTTTCAGGTTCTCGAGCATCGTTTAGAGTGGGCCGACTTGAGCCGATTCCCAGGAGCAAAACAATGATCGAAGTGTATTCGTGGCCTACGCCAAACGGGCACAAGGTTCACATCATGTTGGAGGAATGCGGACTTCCTTATCGTGTGCACGCAGTCGATATCGGCGCGGGTGACCAGTTCAAGCCAGAGTTCCTGGCGATCAGCCCGAACAACAAGATTCCTGCAATCACCGACAGCGACGGCCCTGACGGCAGACCGATAGCGCTCTTCGAATCGGGCGCGATCCTGCTCTACCTGGCGGGCAAGACCGGCCGCTTCATCCCCGCCGACACCGCCGGCCGCTACGAGATGCTGCAGTGGCTGATGTTCCAGATGGGCGGCGTCGGCCCGATGCTCGGCCAGGCGCACCATTTCCGCATCTACGCGCCAGAAAAAATCCCCTACGCAATCGACCGCTACACGAATGAAGCCAAGCGACTTTATGGTGTGCTCGATCGGCGCATCGCCAAGAGCAAGTATCTCGGCGGGCCGGATTACGGCATCGCCGATATGGCGGTGTTCCCCTGGCTGCGGTCTTGGAAAAACCAGGGCATCGACTGGAACGACCACCCCAGCCTCAAAGGCTGGTTCGACGAGATCGCGGCGCGGCCCGCGGTGCAACGTGGTGTCGAAGTGCTCGCCTCGCTGCGCAAGCCGCTCGACGACGACAAGGCGCGCGACATTCTGTTTGGCAAAACGCAGTACCGACAGCGCTGACCGGGTCTTGGCCGCGGCGCTGGTGTCCGACATGTCCGGTCGTGACCGCGTGACCGCGAGACGTCGCCGCCGCCTACTTGAAGTCGCCGCCGAAGCCGATGACAAAAGTGGGCGGCTTGAGATGGCGGCGCAGCGCGGCGTTGACTTCCGCCAGCGTGACCTTTTCGATCGCCGCATCAACCCGCGCGACGACGTCAAAACTGCGCCCGAGGTCGACGTTGTTCGCCAGCGCACCGGCCAGTGAGCCGTCCTGCGCGCGCCCGAGGCGGCGGAAACTGAGCACGCCGTTTTTGGCTTGCGCAAGTTCGGCGGCGGTGAAACCGTCTTTCAAGGCGCGCTCGATCTCGTCCTTGAAAGCCGCCTCGACCTTGTCGCGGTTGGCTGGCGCAAAGCTGGCGTTCGCCTGCCATAACGAAGCCTGCTCGCGGCTGCTCCAGGTGATCAAGCTGCCGACGTCGTAGGACAAGCCGCCTTTCTCGCGGATGCGCACCCACAGCCGCGAGTTGCCGCCGTAGCCCAGCACAAAGTTGGCCAGCATCATCGGCACATAGTCGGCGTCGCTGTCCGACAGCGCCAGGCGCTGCTGCACGAGCATGGTCGCGTTTTGTTTGTCGGGTGTCGCAAAGACCAGCCGGGTCGGCGCCGGCTGCACCAACGGCTGCGCGATGCGGCTGTAGACGGCTGGCGCCGACCAGTTGCCCAAGGCCCGTTCGAGCGCGGCCCGCACCGCGGCAGCGTCGAGGTCACCCACCGCTGCAAACTCAGCCCGACCGGCGCCGACGAAGCGCGCGTGGAAGGCACGCAGCCGCTCGATGCTCACCGCTTTGACATCCTCGATGCTCTCGTCAAAGCTGCGTGCGTGGCGCAGGTCGCCGCGCGGGTAAGGGTTGCCGTGGCGGCCGAGTGCGTTGGCGACGATCGCCTCGGGCTCGGTGCGCTGCTGTTCGTAGGCGCTCAGCGATTGACGTTGCAGCTCGTCCAGCACCGCGGCATCGAATGCCGGTTGGCGCAGCAACTGGCCGACCAGTTCGATCGCCGCGGGCAGTGCTTCGCGCCTGGACTGCAGTTGCGCAAACAGCACGCCGTTGCTGAAGCCAAAAGACAACTCGGTGCGCAGCGCATCGAGCCGGTCTTGCACCTGCTGGCGCGCCATCGTCGTGCTGCCCTTGTCGAGCATGGCCGCCAAAAAGGCCGCGACTTCGCCCTGCCCCTTGAGCGATTCGGCGTCGCCAATGCGCAGCCGCAGCGTGGCCGAAACCACATTGCCGCGGGTCGGCTTGGGCAGCAGCGCAAATTGCACGCCGCTGCCGTCGATGCGACCACGCTGGGTACGTGCATCGACGTTCTGCGGCGTCGCCACAAAGGCCTCGACCTGCGTTGCCGCGGCCTGCGGCTTGAAAGCCTGCAATTGCGCCGCAACGTCGACACTCGCCGGGGCCGGCGCGCGCAGCGGCTTGTCGGTGGGGATAAATGTGCCCAGCGTGCGGTTCGCCGGCAACAAGCGTTCGACGGCAAACCGTTGCACGTCCGCGAGCTTGAGATCGCGCACGCGGTCGCGCAGCAAGAAGAACAGCCGCCAGTCGCCCTGCGCCACCGCTTCTGACAGCGCGACGCCAACCTGCTCGGGGTTGCTGTATTGCTGCTCCCAGGCCTTGAGCCACTTCGACTGCGCGCGCTTCAATTCTTCTTCGCTGACCGGATCGGTGGCCACCGATTCGATCGCCGCGAGCAGCGCGGCACGCGCCGGCGCGGGGTCCTGGCCGGGCGCGAGCTCGGCGCCAAAAACGATAAACCCGGGGTCGCGCAAAGTCGGGGTCCAGCCCCAGACGCTGGCGGCCAGGCTGCGCTCGGTCAGGCGCTTGTGCAGGCGCCCGCTCGGTGCATCGCCCATCACCAGCACCAGGGCTTCGGCAGCGGCGTGGTCGGGGTGCGCGCCCGGCACCGTCGGGTAGGCCACCAGCAGTGCAGCGGTGCCACCGGGGCGGCGCAGCGTGACCTCGCGCTTGCCATCCTGCACCGGGTCGATCGTGTACAGGCGCGGCAGCTTGCGCGCGGGTTTTTTGTTGGCGCCGAAATTCTTGACGATCAGCGCCCGCACCGCCGCAGGATCGAACTTGCCGGACACGATGAGGGTCGCGTTGTCGGGCTGATACCAGGTTCGGTAGAAGGCTTGCAGGCGGCCGATATCGACGTTCTCGACATCGGCGCGGGCACCGATCGTGCTCTTGCCGTAGTTGTGCCACTGGTACATCGTGGCCATCATCTTTTCGAACAGCACATTGCCCGGGTTGTTCTCGCCCATCTCCATCTCGTTGCGCACCACCGTCATCTCGGTATCGAGATCCTTGCGTGCGATGAAGCTGTTCACCAGCGCGTCCCCCAGCCAGCCGAGGTACCAGCGCAGGTTGTCGTCGTTGCTGGCAAAGCCGGCGTAGTAGTTGGTGCGGTCGAGCGAGGTCGTACCGTTCGCACGCAGCCCGCGTTTGTCAAACTCGGCCAGCACCGGCGGATGCCGCGGCGTGCCCTTGAAGACCAGGTGCTCGAGCAGATGCGCCATGCCGGTTTCGCCGTAACTTTCGTGCCGGCTGCCGACCTTGAGGGTCAGGTTGACGGTGGTCGTCGGCTTCGAATCATCGGGCGCCAGCAGCACCTGCAAACCATTCGGCAGCCGGTACTCGGTGATGCCTTCGACGGCACGCACTTCGGTCAGCGGCTGCGCTTGGGCAGTCGGGCCGAGCAACACCACAAGTGCCAACACACCCGCCATACCAAACACGCCAAACACGCCAAACAGACTTCTTGACATCGTCAATCTCTTCAAAGGTGAGGGTCGCGCCGCGGCGAACGCCAAAGCGTCGTGCGACGGGTCATTTGGGCTCGCTGCCCAACGCCCGGTATGTGAAGGCACCGACCACTGCACCGACGATCGGCGCCAGCCAGAACAGCCACAACTGCGCCACTGCCCAGTCACCGACAAATACCGCGACGCCGGTGCTGCGCGCCGGGTTCACCGAAGTGTTGGTCACCGGGATGCTGATCAGGTGGATCAGAGTCAGCGCGAGGCCGATCGCAATCGGGGCAAAACCAGCCGGCGCGCGTTTGTCGGTCGCGCCCAGGAT
This sequence comes from Betaproteobacteria bacterium, assembly GCA_031419315.1. GTDB lineage: Bacteria > Pseudomonadota > Gammaproteobacteria > Burkholderiales > Burkholderiaceae_C > Rubrivivax. The sequence continues at coordinate 615 of JANOKR010000416.1, read as the reverse complement.
CATGATCAGGAAAAACGCGGTCATCACGACTTCAGTGACCAGCGCGGCGAGCATCGAACAACCCCCGGCGAATGGGCGCCATAACCGTTGGATGCAAAACCCTTGCTCACATCGAAGCCGGGTGCGCCGCTGGCGATGATGTACAGCACCGCGCCGGCGGCGATCGCGCCGTGCGCCTGGGCCACGATGAAATGTGGCCGATGGCGAAGGCCATCGTCAACACGGTCAGGCCAAACGCCAACGACACACCATGCAGGCCGATGCCCACACCGGGGAACGCCGCCGCCAGCACGGCGCTGCCGCAGCCGCCCAGAACCAGCCAGAAGGCACCTAGAAACTCCGCGCCATACGCTTTCATCGCCCGTGCTCCATCCATATTGTTTGCATCGAAGGCCGCGAATATGCCTCAGGGCGCAAACGCAGGCGACCTTGCCAGCGGCCGCGGCCCAGACCCAGGTTGGGGACGGTGCGGCCGGCGCCGCGCGCGGTGCCAACATTGGCCTGCCCGGCAGGACTCGAACCTGCGACCCCCAGCTTAGAAGGCTGGTGCTCTATCCAGTTGAGCTACGGGCAGATCGTGGCCATTCCGACGGCACCCGCTGGCGCCATCGCCGC
>JANOKR010000415.1:0-1831 GCA_031419315.1 Betaproteobacteria bacterium | reverse complement strand
GGCCGCGCAGACCATGGGCCTGCCGCGCGGCCGCATCCTGCGTCATGTGCTGTTGCCCGCCGCGCTGCCTTCGGTGCTGCTCGGCGCGCGCCTGGCGATGGGCGTGGCGTGGACGGCGATCATCGCCGCCGAACTCGCGGTCGGCGCCAAGTCGGGCGCCGGTGGCTCGGGCGGCATTGGCCAGATGATGTTCATCTATTACGCCTACAGCGTGGACTTGAACGCGATCGTGGTCTGCATGATCGTCGTCGGCGTGGTTGCGCTGGGGATCGATCGCCTGTTCCGTGCCGTCCAACAGCGGCTGATGCCGTGGAGAACCTGAGCATGAGACATCCGGTGTCAACCTGGCCAACCCGGGCCGCCGCGCCGGGCCGCCCCAAGCAAGGCCCGACCACGGGCCACAAAGTGGCCCCTTCGTGGCCACGGGAGGGTCGATTGCCGTACTCGGCGAGCGGGGTGCTCACATGACACCCAAGCTGTGCCTGCGCGGCGTTTCCAAGCAGTTCGCCGCCGCGCGTTCCGCCACACCGACCCTCGCCGTGGCCGACTTCACGCTCGACGTCGCCAACGGCGAGTTCGTGTGCATCGTCGGCCCCTCGGGCTGCGGCAAGAGCACGGTGCTGAACCTGATCGCCGGCCTCGATACGGCGAGCAGCGGCACCATCGAAATGGACGGCCGCGCGATCGCCGGCCCAGGCGCCGACCGCGGCGTGATGTTCCAGGACTACGCGCTGATGCCCTGGCAGACGGTGCTGCAGAACATCGGCTTCGGCCTTGCGCACGGCACGCCCGGGGAAGGCATGACGAAGGCGCAGCGCGAGGCGCGGGTGCGCGAGTACGTCGAGCTGGTGGGCCTCAACGGCGCCGAGCACAAGTACCCGCATCAGCTCTCCGGCGGCATGCGCCAGCGCGTGGCGCTCGCGCGCCTGCTCGCCAATGGCCCCGACATCCTCTTGCTCGACGAGCCGCTGGGCGCGCTCGACGCGCAGACGCGGCTGATCCTCCAGGTGGAGCTGCTGCGCATCTGGGGCGAGACCCAACCGCGCGAGCAGCGCAAGACAGCGATCTTCATCACCCACGACATCGAAGAAGCGGTCTTCCTCGGCGACCGCGTGGTGGTGATGAGCAGCCACCCCGGCCGCATCAAGGCCGAGATCACGATCGACTTGCCGCGCCCGCGCCACGAGCATATCCGCGCCGACCCGCGTTTCGGCGAACTGAGCGAACGCATCTGGAACCTGATCCGCGACGAGGCTTACCGCGCTATTGGCGGCAACAGCGGCGGCACGGTCGTCGCACCACCCACACCCGAGGAGACCACTGCATGATCGATCACGACAACACCCTTGCGCGCCGCCGCGCATTGCAATTCATGGCCGGCAGCGCCGCTTTGGTGGCCGCGCCCAGGATCATCCATGCACAAGGCGCCAAGCAGGCCTACAAGGTCAGCGTCGGCCGCATTCCCTGGGCCGCGGGCAACTCGCCGATGACCCAGTACATGATCAACAACAAGCTGTTCGAGAAGCGCGCCACCGAACTCGGCTACGACCTCACGGTCGAGTGGCGCGAGTACCCGACGGCGCTGCCGATGGTCGAAGCCGTTGTCGGCAACAACCTCGACATGGGGATGTGGGGCAACACGCCGATCATCCGCGCCATCTCGGCCAAGCTGCCGATCAGCCTGATGGTCGTCGGCGAAGGCCACCTGCGCTTCGTCATCGCCACGCGCAAGGACTCGCCGATCCGCACGCTGCAGGACCTGAAGGGCAAGACGGTGGGCACGCTGCTCGGCGGCGACCCGTACAACGCGATGAGCCAGATGTTCCGCCAC
>JANOKR010000414.1:0-5014 GCA_031419315.1 Betaproteobacteria bacterium | reverse complement strand
CACCGACGAATGGCACCGGCTGCATCTGATCTCGCCCCGCGCGCTGGTGCCCGAATCGAATATGCCGGCCTACCCCTGGCTCGAAAACGCCGCCGTCGATGCCGCCGGCATGCCGGTGCGGCTGCGCGCGCTGCGCACGCTGGGCGCGCCGTATTCAGACGCCGAGGTCACGCAGGCGGGCGACGCGGTGCAGGGCAAGACCGAGCTCGACGCGCTGGTGGCGTATCTGCAGGTGCTGGGCACCGCGGTCAAGTGAACCGGCCGCGCCGCGCCGGCAACTGAACGGGACACTCCATGGACCTCAACGATTTGCGCGCCGCTGTCACGGTCATCGGCCTGCTGCTTTTTTTGGGCATCGTGCGCTGGGCTTGGCAGCGTTCGCGCAGCGCCGCGTTCGACGAGGCCGCAGGCCTGCCACTGGCCGATGACCAGCGCCCGGGGAGCCCGCGATGAGCGACTTCGACAATCTGGGCTGGTCGGTTTTTGTCGGTGCCGCGACCGCGCTGAGCCTGCTCGCCTGCCTGGTGCTGCTGCTCATCGCCGGCCGCGCGACGGCCGTGTCCAGCGACAACACCACCGGCCATGTCTGGGACGAAGACCTGCGCGAAATGAACAACCCGCTGCCGCTGTGGTGGATGGTGCTGTTCGTGATCACGGTGCTGTTCTCCGCCGTCTATCTGGTGCTCTATCCGGGCTTTGGTCACTACGCCGGCACGCTGAGCTGGACGAGCAGTGGCGAACACGATGCAGACAACGCCGCGGCGCAAGCGGCGATGCAGCCGCTGTACGCCCGCTTCGAGTCGATGTCCGCGGCCGAGCTGGCGCGCGAGCCGCAGGCGATGGGCATCGGCGAGCGCCTGTTCCTGAATCAGTGCGCGGCCTGCCACGGCTCCGACGCACGCGGCAGCAAGGGTTATCCGAACCTGACCGATGCCGACTGGCTCGGCGGCGCGTCGATCGAGACCATCAAGCAGACGATCATCGAAGGCCGCATCGGCGTGATGCCGGCGCTGGCCAGCACCGTGGGCACGCCCGACGACCAGCGCAACCTCGCGCACTATGTGCTGAGCCTTTCGGGCAGCGCGCACGACACGGTGGCAGCCAGTCTGGGGCGGCCCAAGTTCGCCACCTGCGCGGCCTGCCACGGCCCGGGCGGCCAGGGCAATGCGGCCCTGGGTGCGCCGAACCTCGCCGACAAGGTGTGGCTGCATGGCTGGGGCGAAGCCGCGATCATGTCCATCGTCGCCCAGGGCAAAACCAACATCATGCCGGCGCAGGCCGCCCGGCTGACAGGCCCCCAGGTGCATCTGCTTGGGGCGTATGTGCTGAGCCTGTCGCAATCGACAGGTACGGCAGGTACGGCAGGGGCAGCAGGGGCAGCAGCGGCAGCAGCGGCGGGCACGGCGAGCGCAGCGTCCCGATGAGGCCCACCGGATGACATCAGGCGGCAAGGGCAGCGTCGACCTCGCGGCCCGCGTTGACGCTGACAGCGCGGGCGCAGCCCCGGTCATCTGGCTGTACCAGAAGCAGCAGCAGATCTATTCGCGGTCGGTGACCGGCTGGTTTGCCGGCTGGCGCTGGACCTTCGTGTGGGCCACCCAGCTCGTCTTCTACGGCCTGCCCTGGCTGCCATGGAACGGCCGCCAGGCGGTGCTGCTCGAGCTCGCCTCGCGGCGCTTCTATATCTTCGACCTGGTGTTGTACCCGCAGGATTTCATCTACCTGACCGGTCTGCTGGTTGTCAGCGCCTTTGCACTGTTTTTGTTTACCGCCGTCGCCGGGCGAGTGTGGTGCGGTTTTGCCTGCCCGCAGACGGTGTACACAGAAATCTTCATGTGGATCGAGCGCCAGATCGAAGGCGACCGCATCGCTCGGATGCGGCTCGATGCCGCGCCCTGGAACGCAGCGAAGATATTGCGCAAGAGCCTCAAACATGGCGCGTGGATCGGGCTGGCGCTGTGGACCGGTTTCACCTTCGTCGGCTACTTCACGCCGATCAAGACGCTGTGGGCCGAGAGCTTCACCTTGAGCTTTGGCCCCTGGGAATGGTTCTGGGTGTCGTTCTACGGCCTGGCCACCTACGGCAACGCCGGCTGGATGCGCGAGCAGGTGTGCAAATACATGTGCCCCTATGCGCGCTTCCAGAGTGCGATGTTCGACCGCGATACGCTCATCATCGGCTACGACCCCGCGCGCGGCGAGCCGCGCGGGTCGCGCCCACGCAAGGTCGCTCACGCGCAGCTCGCGGCATCCGGCCTGGGCGACTGCATCGACTGCGGGCTGTGTGTACAGGTCTGCCCGACCGGCATCGACATCCGCCTGGGCCTGCAATACGAATGCATCAGCTGCGCTGCCTGCATCGACGTCTGCGACAGCGTGATGGACAAGATGGACTATCCGCGCGGCCTCATCCGTTATGCCACCCAGAGCAGCTTGGCCAACGGATGGAGCGCGGCGCAGATCTGGCGCCGAGCGCTACGCCCGCGCGTGCTCATATACATCGCGGTGTTGTTGCTGATCTGCGTGGCGGTGGCGGCCAGCCTGTGGCTGCGTGTGCCGTTCAAGGTCGATGTCGTGCGTGACCGCGGCGCACTGGCGCGCCTGGTGTCCGATGGCTACATCGAGAACGGCTATCGGCTGCAGGTGATGAACGCCACCGAGCACACGCAGTCGTACCGCGTCAGCGTGTCGGGGCTGGCCGGCGCGCAGGTGGTGACGCCCGCAACCGGCGGGCAGGGCGGCCGGCTGACCGCAAGCGCGCTGGTCGAAGTCGGTCCGGCGCAGGCACGTTGGTTGGCGCTGGCGGTGCAACTGCCGCCGGCGGCCGCGGCGACCGCCGGCCCGGGTGCGCACTCGATCGTCTTCAAAATCGACAGCGTTGGCGCGGGCAGCGATGCTGGTCGTGCTGCCGGCCGTGATGCCGATCGTGAGACGCAAAGCGCCACCGATCGCGCGACCGATGACGTAACCAACACCCGCCAGGGTGTGGTTGAAAAATCAACATTTGTCATTCCGAGGTGAACCATGCAGCCCGATCCCCGAATGCTTTTTCATGGGCCGCGACTGCCCTGGTGGCGCGTGGGCATGGTCTGGCTCGTGCTCGCCGGGCCGGCGGTGGTGGTCGTGGCGGCGCTGTTGACCGCGGCTGTGGCCTGGCACGGCGCGGATGTGGTGATCGACGCCGTCGGCACCAACGCTAAGAATCGGCATGCACCCGAGGCCCCGGCGGTGCTGGCGCGCAACCATGCCGGCACGGCTGCTGCCGCGCGGCCGGGCCGGTGACAGGGTAGGGAGGTGATGAGGTGACCACGCAGCCCACTCCCACCGCGGCCGTTATCGGCGTCCTGTGGCCGGCGTTTTTCATGGCCGGGGTGTTGACGATGGCGCTCTTCGCAGCGGTCGACCCGGCGACGCTGGTGGTCTTCGGTCGCCCGCTTGACGAGTTGCCGCGGCAAGCGGTCTACACGCTGTCCTTCTTTGTCTTCTGGGTCGCGATCGCGCTCGCCAGCGGCATGACAACCTTGCTCGCGCGCCGCTGAAATGCACCCACACGCTGGTTGATGCGCCGATGCCGATGGACATCACGCTGATCTTCAGTGCGGTCTTGCTCGGGCTGGCGGGTACGCCACATTGCGCCGCGATGTGCGGGCCGTCGTGTGCGGCGGTGCTGCGTGGCTGCGGCGCGGCGCGGCCGGCGGCCGCGAGCTGGGCGTTTCACGCCGCGCGGCTGGCCGGCTACGCGGTCGCGGGCGCCGTCGTTGCTGCCGGTGTGGCCGGGGTCAACCTGGCCGGCGGCGCGGCACCGATGCTGCGCCCGCTGTGGACGCTGATGCACGCCGCGGCATTCGGGCTTGGGCTGTGGCTGCTGTTCACCGCGCGGCAGCCAGCGTGGATGACGCGGATTGGCAGGCCGCGCACGACCGCACCGACAGCGAGAACCGCGCCGACCACGGCATCCGCCACATCCGCGTCCGCCGACGGTTGGCAGCGCATCGAGAGCCCACGCCCCAGGCCGGCGCGCGCTGTAGCCGCAACTGCCGCTGCTGCCGCGACCGCTGGCGCAGCCTGGGTAGCGTGGCCCTGCGGCCTGCTGCAATCGGCCTTGATCGTGGCCGCGCTGGCGAATACACCGCAGGCCGGTGCTGCGGTGATGGCCGGCTTCGGCCTGACTTCAGCCGGTGGGCTGATGCTGGGGCCTTGGCTGTTGACCCGATGGCGCGGCAACGTCAGCGAAGCGCGGCGCACCGGCAGCGTCGTGGCCTGGGCAACCCGCTTGGCCGGCGCCGCGCTGGCCGGCGGCTCGGCATTTGCGCTGGCCGGTGACGCCTGGGGCCGGGCGCTGGCGTACTGTCTGCCTTGAGCGCCCGGGTCGCAACAGCGCGGCTGCCGAGGCCGCCGAGGCAGGCTCGAATAGAATCTCCGCCGGCCTCCAGACCGCTCAAAAAACCGCGTCGACACCGCACTCGCGAGAGAGAAAAGCTCACCATGTACCAACACGTCAGTATTCCCGAAGGCGGGCAGAAGATCACCGTGAATGCGGACTTCTCGCTCAATGTGCCCGACCATCCGATCATTCCGTACATCGAGGGTGACGGCACCGGGCGCGACATCACGCCGGTGATGATCAAGGTCGTTGACGCCGCGGTGGCCAAGGCGTATGGCGGCGCGAAGCAGATCCACTGGATGGAGGTCTATGCCGGCGAGAAGTCGACCAAGGTCTATGGCCCCGATGTCTGGCTGCCTCAGGAGACGCTGGACATCGTGCGCGACTATGTGGTCTCGATCAAAGGGCCGCTGACAACGCCGGTGGGCGGCGGCATCCGCTCGCTGAACGTCGCGCTGCGCCAGGAGCTGGACCTCTACGTCTGCCTGCGCCCGGTGCAGTATTTCAAGGGCGTGCCCAGCCCGTTGAAGGAGCCGGAGAAGACCCATATGGTGATCTTCCGTGAGAACTCCGAAGACATCTACGCCGGCATCGAATACGAAGCCGAAAGCGACAAGGCCAAGAAGCTGA
>JANOKR010000413.1:0-5180 GCA_031419315.1 Betaproteobacteria bacterium | reverse complement strand
GCAGCCAGCTCTGCACGGCGTCGCGCAACTGCTCGGCTGCGGCGCCCTGTGGCAGGCCGACATGCAGGGTCAGCCGGGGCACCCCGGGCAGCGCCTCGGCCGCGCTGTTGAGCACCGCGCCGGTGCTGCGCGGGTCGATGATCACGATCACCGGCTCGCCGAGAAAAGGGATCGAGACGCCGTCGCGCCAGTCCACCCGCGCCTGGTCGAGGCGACGTGCGCGTTCGTGCTGCTCGTGCAGCTTGCGCAGGATCCAGCCGGCTTTTTCAGCCAGCGCCGCTTCAACTTCGCCGATGCCGACCCACTTCGGCGCGGCCACGCTCAGACCCTCGGGGCCGATCACAAAACCGATGCTGCGCCGGCGTGCGCGGCGGAAGGCGAAGGCCACCCGATGGCCGTTGAGCAGCACCGTGCGGTCGGCTTGGCGGTGGTCGAAGTGCGGCGTTTGCGGCATCACCATGGGCGGTTTGGTGGTTTCGATGATCGGGGGCTTGGGTGGCACCGGCGCCGACGGCGGAACGCGCGCGATCTCGGGCAACGAGGTCGCCGCCGGCATCAGCTGTACCGCCGGCAGTTCGTCGAACAGGGACAGCTGCTGCGCCGCGCCGGCGGCTGGGCTGGCGTTGGTGGCGCGCTCGCGTGGCATGGCTGTTTTGGGCTGGCGCAGCGTCAAACCGCAGCGTCGCCATAAGCCTGCGGATCGAGCCGGCGCGTCTCGGCTTCGATCCAGGCTTCGACCTGCAGCATCAGCTCTTCAGGCTGGCGACCGGCGGTCGGGATCGGCGGCCCGATCGAGACGTCGATGATCCCTGGCCGCAGCAAAAAACTTTTGCGCGGCCAGCATTTTGCCGACGACACCGCAATCGGCACGATCGGCACGCCGGCGGTGATCGCCAGTCGCGAGGCACCGGTTTTGTAGGTGCCTTTGGCGCCGCGCGGGATGCGCGTGCCTTCGGGAAACATGATCACCCAGATGCCTTGCGAAAAGAGTCGCTTGCCTTGCTCGGCGACCTTGTTCCAGGCTTCGGTGCGTTTGCTGCGGTCGATGTGGATCATGTCCATGCGCGCCATCGCCCAGCCAAAAAACGGGATGTAGAGCAACTCGCGCTTGAAGACATACGCCAGCGGATGGGGCATCAGCGTCGGCAGCGCAAAGGTCTCCCAGGTCGACTGGTGTTTGACCGCCAGCAGCACCGCGGACTTGGAGTCGGCGGCCGTCGGCACATGCTGCATGCCGTGCACACGGCGGTGCACGCCGCAGATCACCTGGGCGCCCAAGATCGCCGCGCGCAGCCAGCCGACACAGGCCCAGTACACCGGGTCGCCGCGGACGAAGATCGACAACAGCAGCACCGCCAACGCCCAGGGCACCACGGTGACGATGAGCCAGAGCACAAACAGCGCCGAGCGCAACGCTGACACCACCACCGACAACCAGCGCATCAATTCAAACCCCCGGACGAAGAATCAGCGACATGGTCGCGCCGCATCAAGTGGTCAGCCAAGGCGCCGAGATCGTCATGCGCCGTCGCACCCGGCACCTGCGCCAGGATGGTCTGTACTTGCTCGGCACTCAAGTCCGTCGCGCGCCCGCTCAATACGAAGTGCGGCTCGCAGCCCGCGGCCCGCGCCGCTTGCAGGTCGCGCAGCGTGTCGGCGACCATCGGCACCTGCGCCAAATCGATGCCGTAGCGGGTGCCGATATCGCGCATCATGCCCGGCGCCGGCTTGCGGCAATCGCACTGCTCTTCGGGGGTGTGCGGGCAGAAAAAAACCGCGTCGATGCGCCCGCCCGCCGCTTGCACGAGCGTCATCATGTGCGCGTGCACTGCGTTCACCGAAGCCATGTCGATCATGCCGCGGCCGATGCCCGACTGGTTGGTTGCCACCACCGCATGCCAGCCGGCGTGGTTGAGGCGCGAGACCGCCTCCAGCGCGCCGACGATCGGCAACCACTCGTCGGCGGCCTTGACATGGTCGTCGCGGTAGTGATTGAGGATGCCGTCGCGGCCGAGGATGATGAGCTTCACGGGCGCCAATTATCGGGGTCCGGGTTCAGGCCGCGAGCCGCGACAGGTCGGCAACCCGGTTCATCGCCGCATGCAGCGAGCGCAGCAGCGCGATGCGATTGTTGCGCAGGCCGGCATCTTCGGCATTGACCATCACCGCTTCAAAAAACGCATCGACCGGGGCCTTGAGCACGGCCAGCGCCTGCAGCGATGCGCTGTAGTCGCCGGCCGCAAAGGCGGCATCGGCGCGCAGCGCGGCAGCCATCAAAGCAGCGTGCAGATCACGCTCGGCGGCTTCGACAAAACGGCTGTCGTCGACCTCCACCAGCGCCGCGTCGTCGGACTTCTTCAGGATATTCGCCACGCGCTTGTTCGCCGCGGCGAGTGCCGGCGCTTCGGGCAAGGCGCTGAAAGCACGCACCGCCGCCAGCCGCTTGGGGATCTGTGCCCAGGTGCCCGGCCGCAACGCGATCACGGCATCCACTTCGTGCGCGCTGTAACCCTGCTCGCGCAACCAGCCGACGAGGCGCTCGTAGAGAAAATGCGCGACCTCGGCCTGCGCTTGGCCATGGCCTTCAGGGAAGGCCTTGAACGCCGTCGCCACCAGCCCCGGCACATCGAGCGCCAGGCCGCGTTCGACGAGCATGCGGATCACACCCAGCGCATGCCGGCGCAGCGCAAACGGATCCTTGTCGCCGGTGGGCAACTGGCCGATGCCAAACAGGCCAGCCAGGGTCTCCAGCTTGTCGGCCAGCGCGACGACGACGCCGACATCACCCCGCGGCAGCGCGTCACCGGCAAAGCGCGGTTTGTAGTGATCTTCGATCGCATCGGCAATCGATTCGCGCAGGCCGTCGTGGCGAGCGTAGTAGGCGCCCATGATGCCCTGCAGCTCGGGGAATTCGCCGACCATGTCGGTCAGCAGATCGGCCTTGGCCAGCGTCGCGGCTTCGTCGGCCAGGTCGGCCAGGGTGGCGCCACCGAGTTGGCGCCCGAGTTCGCTGGCGATGTGGCGCACGCGGTCGGCGCGCTCACCCTGGGTGCCGAGCTTGCCGTGATAGACGACCTTGGCCAACCCCGGCACCCGCGAAGCCAGCGTCCGCTTGCGGTCCTGGTCGAAGAAAAATTTGGCATCGGCAAGGCGCGGGCGCACCACCCGCTCGTTGCCCTGGATGACCCGGCTGGTGTCAGCCGGCCGGATATTGCTGACGACCAGAAAACGGTTCGTCAGCCGGCCCTGCGCATCGAGCAGCGGAAAATATTTCTGGTTCGCCTTCATCGTCAGGATCAGGCATTCCTGCGGCACGGCGAGAAACTCGGGCTCGAAAGAGCAGCGCACGACATTCGGCCGTTCGACAAGAGCGGTGACCTCGTCGAGCAGGGCTGCATCGTCGATCGCGGTCAGGCCTTCGGCCGCGGCGGTCGCATCCAACTGGCGCTGCACCTCGGCGCGGCGCTGCTCGAAGCTGGCGATCACCGCGCCCTCTTCTAGCAGCTGCGCGGCGTAGCTGTCGGCATCGTACAGCGCGATGACGGGCAGCGTTGATTCGAAGCGGTGGCCCAGCGTCGTGCGGCCGGCAACCAGGCCGAGTGCCGCGACCGGTACCACCTCGGCGCCGTGCAAAGCGACGATGCCGTGCGCCGGGCGCACGAAGTTCACGCTGGTCCAGCCGTCGGCCAACTGGTACTGCATGAGCTTGGGCGTCGGCATCTTGGCGATCGCCTCGTCGAGCGCTTTTTGCAGCCCCGCAGCAAGCGTGACGCCTGGCACCACGCTATCGAAAAACAGCGCATCGGCCTTGCCGTCGACGGCGCGCTTGAGCTGCGGCACGGCGCTGGCGTCGGCACCCAGCCCGGCGAGCTTTTTCAGCAGCGCCGGTGTCGGCTGGCCGCTGGCATCGAGCGCCACCGCCACCGGCATCAGCTTGACCTGTTGCGCGCGGTCGGCGGCTTTGGCGGCAACACCGGCGACCCAAACCGCCAGCCGCCGCGGCGACGCAAACGACTGCATCGCGGCATCGGCGGCCGCCAGGCCCTGGGCCTTGAGGCTCTCGGTCAACACGGCGGCAAAAGCCGCGCCGAGCTTGGCCAGCGCCTTGGGCGGCAATTCTTCGACGAGCAGTTCGACGAGCAGGTTTTGCGATATCGGGTTCGGCAGCGGATTCGGTATCGGGTTCGGCATCGGGCTGTTCATCTCAAGCCGCCTTCTTCAGCGCCAATTGGGCGTTGACTTCATCGGCCCAGGCGCGTGGCGCCATCGGAAAGCCCAAACGCGCGCGGCTGTCGAGATAACTCTGCGCGACGCTGCGCGCGAGCTTGCGGATGCGGCCGATATAAGCGGCGCGTTCGGTGACGCTGATGGCACCCCGCGCATCGAGCAAATTGAAGGTGTGCGCGCACTTGAGCACCTGCTCGTAACCCGGCAGCGCGAGTTGCTGCTCCATCAGATAAGTCGCCTGTTTTTCATGCGCGCCAAAAGCGCTGAGCAAAAATTCGACATCGCTGTGCTCGAAGTTGTAGGTGCTCTGCTCGACCTCGTTCTGGTGATAGACATCCCTGTATTTCAAGGTATCCGTCCAGGCTAGGTCGTAGACGTTTTCAACACCTTGCAGGTACATCGCCAGCCGCTCCAGGCCGTAGGTGATCTCGCCGGTGATCGGCTTGCAGTCGATGCCGCCAACCTGCTGGAAGTAGGTGAACTGGGTCACCTCCATGCCGTTCAACCAGACCTCCCAGCCCAGGCCCCAGGCGCCGAGCGTCGGGTTCTCCCAATCGTCTTCGACAAAACGCACGTCGTTGATTTTCAGGTCGAAGCCGAGCGCTTCGAGCGAGCCGAGGTACAGCTCCAGGATGTTTGCCGGTGCGGGCTTGAGCACCACCTGGTACTGGTAGTAGTGCTGCAGGCGGTTCGGGTTGTTGCCATAGCGCCCGTCCTTGGGCCGCCGGCTCGGCTGCACATAGGCCGCCTTCCAGGGCTCGGGGCCGAGCGCGCGCAAGAAGGTCGCGGTGTGGCTGGTGCCGGCCCCCACTTCCATGTCGTAGGGCTGCAAGAGCGCGCAGCCTTCAGCATCCCAGTAGGACTGGAGTTTCAAGATGATCTGCTGGAACGTGAGCATCGGCGCGACGCCTTATGCGCGCTGGCTCGCGGCCTGGGGGCTGTGGCCGCTGGCG
>JANOKR010000412.1:0-7045 GCA_031419315.1 Betaproteobacteria bacterium | reverse complement strand
ACATCCTTGCTGCCGTCGGGCCCGTAGACGCCGGTGAACTGCTCGACCAGCCCGATCAGCAGGCCGCCGACAATCGCCCCGGCGATGCTGCCGAAGCCGCCGAGCACCAGCGCCGCCAGCGCCTTGAGCATCACAAACCACAGGCTGGTGTCGACCAGCGTGATCGGCGCCAGCAAGACACCCGCCAGCGCCGCCAGCGCCCCGGCCAGCGCCCAGACAGCGGAGTTCACGCGCTTGACGGGCACGCCGTTGAGAAAGGCCGCGAGCTGGTTCTGCGACGCCGCCTGCATCGCCACACCCAGCCGCGTAAAACGCAAAAAGACCAGCAGCATCAGCGTGACGACCAGCACGACGACCAGGATCAGCAGGTTCAGGTCGGCGACGACGACGCCGCCGAAGTTGCTCGTGCTGCCGGTCCAGGGCGTGACAAAGCTGCGCGACTCCGAGCCGAAGCCCATACTCACCGCGCCGCGCAACATGAAGGCCAGCGCGATCGTCAGCATCACGCCCGCAAACTGCGGCTGGCCGACGATGCGGCGCAGCAGCCAGGCGTCGATGGCATAGGCCAGCAGCGCCACCGTGAGTGCGGTCGCCAGCAGCGCCGGCCAAAACGGCAGCCCGAGCACAGCGACCCCGCCCCAGCCGACAAAGGCGCCGAGCATCAGCAGGTCACCATGCGCAAAGTTCAACACCTCGGTGGCCTTGTAGCAGAGCACCAGGCCGAGCGCGACAAGCGCATAGATCGCGCCCACCGCGAGGCCATTGACCACCAACTGGGCGGGTACGAGCAGCGACTCCATGCGGCAGCGCCCGGGGCTTCAGTCAGCGCCGCACCGGCACGGCAATGCGCGTAAACGGCAACGTAAACGGCAACGTAAACGGCAGCATCAACGGCAACGGCAGCGGCAACTTCATGCCGTGCCGGCTTCGACCACGAAGCTGACCACCGTCGCGCAGGAGCCGCCGATGTTGAGTGTCTGCACGCGCCGCGCGGCGTCGATCTGCGCTGCGCCGGCAGCGCCGCTGACCTGGCGTGCGGCGTCCCACAACATCCGCGCGCCAGTGGCGCCAACCGGGTGGCCGCAGCCGATCAGCCCGCCGCTCAAGTTGACCGGGCAACGCCCGCCCGCATCGATGCTGCCGTCTTCGACTGCTTGCCAGCTTTGCCCGGGTGGAGTGAGGCCAAAATGGTCGATCGCCATGTATTCGGTCATCGTGAAACAGTCGTGGGTTTCGATGCCGTCGATGGCGTCGATACCGGCCACGCCGGCGCGGCGCCAGGCGTCTTCGATCGCCTGCCGCACATGGGGAAAGACCAGGGCCTCGTTCTGGCTGCGCTCGAACTTGTCCTTCAGGCGCAGGCCGGCGTTGCGGTGGCCCCAGCCGCTGATGTGCGGCAGGCTGTCTAACGTGATGCCGCAGCGGCGTGCATGCTCGGCTGCAAATGCAGCCGATGCCAGCACCACGCTGCACGCACCGTCGGTGATCTGGCCGCAGTCCTGCCGCCGCGTGCCGGGTTCGATGACCGGGTTGGCTTCGTCGTCGTCGGTGAAGGCCAGGGCATCAAATTTCCACTTGCGCGTCTGCGCCAGCGGGTTCTGTCGGGCATGGCCGTAGTTCAGCTCGGCGATGCGGTTCAAATGCCGGCGGTCGAGGCCGTAGCGCTTTTGATACTCGGCGGCCAGCAGCCCAAAAGCCGCCGGCCACATGAAGCGGCAATCGATATCTTCATGCCCCTGCCAGGCCGCGGCATTCTGGTTTTGCGAGGCTTCGTCGCCGGGCAGGTTCTTGAACTCCTCGGCACCGACAACCAGCACGCAGTCGTAACGCCCGGCCTCGATCTCGGCCATCGCGGTAAGCACCGCCAGCGACGCCGAAGCGCAGGCGCCTTCATGGCGCATCGCCGGCACGCCCCACAGCGCCGGCAGCACCTGCGCGACCATCGCCCCCAGATGTGCCTGCTTGCGCTGCAGTTCGCCAAAAGCATTGCCGACATGGATGCTCTGCACTGAGCTCGCGTCGACCTGCGCCTGGTCGAGTGCGGCCTGCGCCGATTCGCGCATCATGTCCGACAGGTCCTGCCCCTGGCGCGACCAGACTTTGGCAAAGTCGCTCTGGTGGCCGCCGAGGATGTAGGTTGGCGAGGACTTTGCGGCTGTCCGCGGCGCGTTCAACGGCGCGTTCAAAACGAACCCCAGCCGGCGATGCGCGCTGCGGCCATCCAGCAGCCGTGGAAGCCGGTCGGCACATGGCGCGGCAGCGCCACCTGCGCCACCGGGCCGGCCGACAGGTCGCGGGCATCGAAGACGTCGAGTGTCTGGCGCTGCGTGTGGTCGTTCCACTGATACGCGATCAGGTAACCATGGTCTTCGGCCTGCGCGTTGTCGGCGGCAGCAAACCAGGGTTCTGAGTACCAGCTGTGTTGCGGGTCTTCAGACCAGGCGCCGAGTGTCGCGCCGCTGTCGAGGTCGACCTTGCGGATGCCGGGCCATTGCAGTACGACATCCTCGCGCTGGTCGCTCAGATAGCCATACCGTGTGCGGCGGCCGGTGAGCGCGCCGTTGAGGGTCGGGAACTCGACGTTGTGTTCGAGGTCCAGCGCCTGCTCTTGCGTCTGCCCGGTTTTGAGGTTCATGCGCCAGCGCCACAGGCGCGCGTGCTGCACCAGGTCAGCGACATCACGCGCGGTGCGCTGGGCATCGATGCTGCCGTCGGCGCGCAAGGCCGGCATATAGCGGCAGCCGACCATCACCACCCAGTCGCCGTCCTCCCAGGCATTCACGACGTGATAGAGAAAACACGGCGTGAATTCAAACCAGCGGATCGACTCAGCCGCGCCCAGGCGCGGGATCACGCCCAGCCGCGTCGGCATTTCTGGGTGGAACTCGATCTTGTGGCGGCCGAGCTTGAGCGCCTCATGATCGTGGAACAGCGGCAGGTCGTGGAGGATCGAATAATGCTCGGTGATCGCCATATCGTGTGGCAGGCGCGGGCCGGGCAGCGTGATCGGCACATGGTGTTTGAGGCGGCCGTCGGCGCCGACGACGCCGTAGTGCATGTAGGGTGCCTCGTTGCCGTAGTCGAAGAACATCATCTCGCCGGTGATCTCGTCGACCTTGGCATGCGCCGATATCGCGCCGCCGCTGTCGCGCACCGCCTGTGAGCGGCCCAGCGTGTGCAGCGTGATCGGGTCGATTTCCCAAGCCTCGCCGGACATGTACCACAGGGCCAGCGCCTTGCCAGCATGGCCGACCATGTCGGTGTTGCCGCTGTCCTTCAGGCGCTTGTCGCTGCGCCCCTTGAGGGTCTCGCGGATGCCGTGAAACCGGGCCTGCCCGGCCTGCTCTTCTTCGATGAAGGCATCGGTGCGCACCCAGCGGTTGCGGCAGGTCAGGCGGCCGCGGTCGAACATCGCGGCCTGCACCATGCCGTCGCCGTCGAAGGGGTGGTAGCGGCCCTGCGGCGCGAAGCGCGTGTTCGGGCCGGTGCGCATGTAGACGCCGTTCAAGTCGGCGGGGATCTGGCCCTTGAGCAGCGGCAGGTCGGTCAATTCAAGCTCGTCAAAAACCGGCGCAAAAGCGCCGGTCAGCAGCGGGCCATGGTCTTCGCCGAAGGGCTGCAGGTCTTCGATTCTTGTGGGGGCATTCATCGTCGTTCTCCTCGGGGTGCGTCTACTTGCTGTCAGTCCGCCGCGGCGGGCCGCCGCGACTGCACGATTCGAAAGCGGCCGGCAACAAACGCCAGGTCGGTCAGGCTGGCATTGCCGGCCGGGTTGAGGCCGGTGACATGGTAGTCACTGTAGGCCGCGGCAAAGTTCAAGGGCATCGGGCCAGTGAGGTTGATCGTTAGCTGCGCACCAGCGCGGGCATAGGCGGTTTCGGCGGCGCTGATATAGGCCTCATCGAGGCTGTAGACAAAGGCGGTGAGGCCACCGAACTCGCGCACGTCCGTGGTCGCCTGCAATAGCGCGTCGTTGGCGTCTTCGCAGGCGATGACAAAAGCGATCGGGCCGAAACGCTCTTCGCCATACAAAGCTCGATGGCCTTTGTCGGTCTGCACAAGCAAGGGCGTGCTGGTGCGTGCTTGCGGGTAGTCAGGGTGCACATAGGGCCGCGGCGCGAGCAGCACGCGGCCGCAACGCGCCGCGTCGTCTTGCATCTGCGCCAGTAGCGCCAGGGTCTGCGGCGACTGGATCGCGGCGAGGATCATCGCGGCCTTCTTCGCGTCGCTGCCGATGTTGTCGATAGCCGCGGCCAGGCGCTGCGCGACCTCGTCCAGCGGCACGCGGCCGGCGGGCGTCTGGACGCCGTCCCGCGGCAGGTAGATGTTTTGCGGGCTGGTGCACATCTGCGCGCTGAACATGCACATCGTCGTCGCCAGCGCACGCAGCACGGCGTCGAGGTCGTCGGCCGACTCGATGACCACCGTGTTGCAGCCGGCGGTCTCGGTGAAGACCAGCGCCGGATGCGCATTGCGCTCGATCCATTCGCCGAAGCGGGCGCTGCCGGTGAAGTCGACGATCGCCGTCTTCGGGTGCTGCACCAGGTGCTTGCCGATCGGCGCGGCGACAGAATCCAGCGCCAGCGTGACCAGGTTCGGGTCAAACCCGGCGGCCTGGATGACGCGGCGAAAGACCCGTACCGAGATCGCCATCGGCAACACCGCCGCAGGGTGCGGCTTGACGATCACCGCGTTGCCGGTAGCCAGGCTGGCCATCATCGACGGCCAGGCATTCCAGGTCGGAAAACTGGCGCAGGTAAAACATACCGCCACGCCACGCGGCACGCAACGATAGGTCTTGTCCAGGCTGATCTGCGCGCTACCGAAGTTGCGCTGCCAGCGCGCCTTGGGCGCCACCGCGCTCAGCGCTTTTTCAGCGTAGACCAGGGCCTCGATGGCGCGGTCGAGCGCATTCACGCCCGAGCCGGCATAGGCCATGTTCGCGCTCTGGCCAGCGGTGTGCATCACGGCTTGCACGACATCAAAGAGCTGCTCGTTGAAGATCGTGTCGATGACCTCGAGCAAGACGCCCAGGCGGGTTTCGATCGCCGCGTCGGCCCAGCGCGGGATCGCCGTTACTGCGGCATCAAAAAGCGCGTCGGGTTCGGCCTGCGGGTAGCGGATGCCCAGCGCCCGCTGTGTATACGGCGAGACTTCTTCACCAAGCTCGCCGATCTCGCCCGGCAGATCGAGCTCGAAGCGCTGGCCGAGCTGGGCGCTGAACGCTGCCAGCGCCGCAGCCTGGGCTTGTGCCGCGTCAGGATATTTCGACGGCATCTCTGCAAACGCGCTCCAGCAGTGGCGCTCGGCGCAGGCCTGCTGCGCGCGCGCAAAAACGGCGCGATGTTTTTCGAAGAGCGCGGACGTCATTGCTGACCCTGGCCCGACACAGGCCGGCCGTCGGCGGCGACGCGTTGCCAGATCAGCCAATGGTGGCGCGCAACCTCCGAGTTAGGCACCCGGTCACTGGCCGACAGCGTGAGGCGGCCAGCGGCGTCGAATGCGACGTCACGCACCTGCTCGCTGCCGACGAAGTTGGGGTTGAGCGAATGGCTGACGCTGTGCACTACCTGCAATCGGCCACCGTCGACGCGGCGCAGCGCATAACTCCCGGCGTACTGGAAATAACTCTCGAAAGCCGCCAGGCGCTCGGCCTGCGGCGCGCTGCGCACGCTGGCGCTGCTCAAGCGCGCGCGGCCGGCCGCAGCGATACAGGCGCTCATGTAGCCGTCGCCGCTGTAGACGATCAGGCCGCTGGCGTGTTCGCCATAAGGCAGGCTCGGCGCGCGGCCGTCGCCATACGTGATCTCCCAGCGCACGAGCTGCCAGGCGCCGAGCAGGGGGTTGTGATCAATCGTCATTGCGGCCCCGGCGACCAGGCGGCCAGCCGCTTGCGCGCGGCGTTGAACTCGGCCTCGATGCGGTCGACCACCGCCGCCACCGGCTCCACCGCATGCACCGCACCGACGCCCTGGCCGGCGGCCCAGACATCCATCCAGCGTTTGCTGGCCAGGTTCTGGTTGCTGTTGTAGTTGCGTGCCGGTGCTGCGGGCAGGTCGTCGGGGTCGAGGCCGTTGTCGCGCAGCGAGGGCCTGAGCCAACTCGCCGGCGTCCCCGTGAGGCCGGCACTGACGATCAGGTCCTCGACGCTGCAATCGACGAGCATCTGCTTGTACGCCGGCTTGGCCAGGCTCTCGGTGGTGGCGATGAAGCGGGTGCCCATGTAGACATAGTCGGCGCCACTGGCCAGTGCACCGGCCAGCCCCCAGCCGTCAGAGATGCCACCACCGACGACGATGCTGCCGCTGAAAAATTCGCGCACCGCGCTGACAAAAGCAAACGGGTTGATCTGGCCGGTGTGGCCCCCGGCGCCGGCGCAGATGCAGGCCAGGCCGTCGGCACCGGCCTCGACCGCCTTGCGCGCCAGCGCGATCGTCGTGACATCGGCGAAGACCTGCCCGCCGTAACCCTGCACGACCTCGATCGCCGGCTTCGGGCTGCCGAGTGCGGTGACGACCAGCGGCGGCCGGTATTTGGCCACCAGCTTCAAGTCGTCTGCCAGGCGCTCGTTCGATCGGTGGGTGACGAGGTTGGCGCACCAGGGCCCGATGCTGCCGGCCGGCTGCTCGTCACGCGCCCGCACCAGCGCGCTGGTGATCTGCTGCATCCATTCGTCGAGCATCGGCAGCGGCCGCGCATTGGGCGTCGGGAAGGCGCCGACGATGCCGGCCTTGCAGGCGGCCACCACCAGGTCCGGCCCGGAGACGAGGAACATCGGCGCCGCGAACAACGGTAGCCGGGTCGAGATCGGCAGGCGCTGCACGCTCTCAATGAAATGTGGCTTTGCCACTTTCGTTGATCCCCCCGGGGGGCGGCCGGCTTCGGCCGGCCTTGGGGCGCTCATTATTCGCTGGCCTTGAAGCCGGAGATTCGCACCGCCTCGGCCCAGCGCTTGGACTCCTCGCGGGCGAAGCGCGCAGCTTCTTCAGGTGTCGTCGGGATCGGCTCGAAGTCGACCGCGCGCCACTTGTCGCGTATCTCGGCG
>JANOKR010000411.1:0-3228 GCA_031419315.1 Betaproteobacteria bacterium | reverse complement strand
ACTTGCCGTCCCACAGCGCCGGCCGGCGGCCGCTCTTGCCGTTGCCGGCAATCGCTTCGCGGGCCAGCGCGATAACACGATCAGGGTCGGTGCCGGCGAGCGTGTTCGAGCCTTCGTCGACGGTGATCGGGCGCTCGGTATTTTCGCGGATCGTCACGCACGGCACGCCGAGTGCAGTGGTCTCTTCCTGCAAGCCGCCGCTGTCGGTGAGTACCACGACTGCGTCCTTCCAAAGGTGCAGGAAGGACATATAGGCCTGCGGGCCCATCAACTCGACAGCCGGCCCGAAATCGATGCCGAACTTTTCGAGATTGCCGCGTGTGCGCGGATGCACCGGGAAGACCAGCGGCAGGTCGGGCGATACCGCCTTGAGCACGCTGGCGATGCGCAACAAGGCGGCTTCGCTGTCGACGTTGGACGGCCGGTGCAGCGTGACCACGCCATAACGCGCGTGGCGGCGTTTGTAGGCGTCGGTCTCCAGCGCCGAGGTGTCGATTTCGCGCAGGCGCTCGGCCTGGAAGAGCACGTTGTCGACCATCACATGGCCGACGTCGTAGACATGCTCAAGATGGCCTTCGCGGCGCAGGTGTTCGCTGCCGCTGGGCTCGGTAACGAAGAACCAGTCGGAGATGGCGTCGGTGACGAGGCGGTTGATTTCCTCGGGCATCGTGCGGTCGCCGCTGCGCAGCCCGGCTTCGACATGGGCCACCGGGATACACAGCTTCTTGGCCACGATCGAGCAGGCGAGTGTCGAATTGACATCGCCGACAACGAGCACCGCGTCGGGCTTGTTGGCGGTGCACAGCTCTTCGTAGGCAAGCATGATCTTCGCCGTCTGCTGCGCATGCGAGCCGCCACCGGCGCCCAGGCGCACATCGGGCGGCGGGATGCCAAGCTCTTCGAAGAAGACCTCGTTCATGTCGCGGTCGTAATGCTGGCCGGTGTGCACGATCTTCCAGTCCAGCCGCCCGTCGGCACGCAACGCGCGCACGATGGGAGCGATCTTCATGAAATTGGGCCGTGCGCCGGCGATCAGGTGCAGGCAGGGGCGTTGTTTCATGACCGGCGGCGCAGCGCGCCGTTGACGTGTTTTTTCATGGCAATGGAGAGCCCGGCAGGGGCTGGTAACCGTCTGCGTGGATTATCGACACCGTGCAAGCGGGCCTGAGTTACGAATTCACATCGGCGTGGCCGCGTGCGCCCAGGGTTGATAGCAAAACCCACGCCCAGCAAAAGGCTGCGCATTATCGATGGGCCCGTGTGTGCATCTGTGACGTGAACGTGACCAACAGCACGCAGCACCACAACAAGGTCTTGATACAGTCTTGCGCCCCAGGGAACCGCAGCGCAATGAAACAAGTCACGCACACGCTCAAAGACGGCCGCATCGAAGTTATTGATGTACCGGTGCCCACGCTCAACGACCGCTTCGTGCTGGTGCGCACCGGCGCGTCGGTGATCAGCGCCGGCACCGAAAAAACCAAGATCGACATGGGCAACAAGGGCCTGCTGCAGAAGGCGCTGGCCCGCCCGGATCTCGTCAAGCAGGTGATCAAGAAACTCAAGACCGAGGGCCTGGCCAAGACCTTCGGTACCGTCAATACCCGCCTGGCCGCAGCCAACCCGCTGGGCTACAGCTCGGCCGGTACCGCGCTGGCCGTCGGCGGGCTCGTCGAAGGCATCCGCCCCGGTGACCGCGTCGCCTGCGGCGGGGTGGGTTATGCCAACCACGCCGACTACGCGGTGGTGCCCAAGAACCTGATCGTCAAGGTGCCCGACAACGTCAGCGATGAAGAAGCGGCGTTCACGACGCTCGGCTCGATCGCGCTGCAAGGCGTGCGCCTGGCCGACCCGAAACTTGGCGAGACCGTGCTCGTGCTGGGCCTGGGCCTGCTCGGCCAGATGACGGTGCAGATGCTGCGTGCCAACGGCTGCCGCGTGCTCGGCACCGACCTCGACCCGACACTGATCACGCTGGCTCAAAAATGGGGCGCGATCGGCGTGCCGGTGACCGAGGCCGACAACATCTGCCGCGAGCTCACCGCCGGCATGGGCGTCGACGCGGTGCTGGTCTGCGCCGGCACCTCGTCCAACGAGCCGATCGAACTCTGCGGCCGCGTCACGCGCGAAAAGGGCCGCGTCGTGGTCGTCGGCGCGGTGCGCATGGACATCCCGCGCGACGACTATTTCAAGAAAGAAATCAGCGTCGTCATCTCGCGCTCTTACGGCCCTGGCCGCTACGACCCGGCCTACGAAGAAGGTGGCAACGACTACCCGGCAGGCTACGTGCGCTTCACCGAGCAGCGCAATATGCAGACCGTGCTCGACCTCATCGCCGGCGGCCAGCTCGATGTGAAGAGCCTGATCACGCACCGCTTCCCGGTCGACGACGCAGTGGCCGCGTACAGCCTGATCGAAGGACTGAAGAAAGAACCGTATCTCGGCATCGTGCTGAACTACAACAGCGGCACCGGCACCGAGATGCCGCAGGCCAGGCGCATCGACGTGGCGAGCGCGCCGATCAACAAGGCGCGCATCGGCATCTCGATGGTCGGCGCGGGCAACTACGCCACCGCCAGCCTGCTGCCACCGTTGCGCGCCAATGCCGAGGTCGAACTGCGCGGCTTGATGACCTCCAGCGGCCGCACCGCGGCGAGCGTGGCCAAACAATTCGGCTTCGGCTTCTGCGGCTCAGGCCTGGCCGATGTGCTCGGCGCTGACACCGACGCGGTGGTCATCGCCACGCGCCACAACACGCATGCCGACTATGTCTGCCAGGCGCTGCGTGCCGGCAAACATGTCTTTGTCGAAAAGCCGCTCGGGCTGACGATGGACGAGCTCGCCTCGGTCGGCGAAGCACTCGCAGCGGCGCCCGGCAAGCAGTTGCAGGTCGGCTTCAACCGCCGCTATGCGCCGTTGACGCTGGAGGTGCTCAAACACTTCGCGCCGGTCACTTCAGCGCGCGTGGTGTCGATCCGGGTCAACGCCGGTTTCATCCCCGCCGACCACTGGATTCAAGACCCCGAAATGGGCGGCGGCCGCCTCATTGGGGAGGCCTGCCACTTCGTCGACCTCGCCTGCGCACTCGTCGGCGCCGACCCGGTTGAAGTCCACACCACCGGCGCGGCCAAACCCGGTGTCTCGCCCCTGCTCAACGACAACGTGATCATCGCGATGCGCTTTGCCGACGGCAGCGTGGCCAGCATCGTCTACACCGCCGACGGCTCC
>JANOKR010000410.1:0-2538 GCA_031419315.1 Betaproteobacteria bacterium | reverse complement strand
GTCAAGGATGCCGCCGACACGCTGGCGCTCTTTGCGCGGCAATACCCGATGCACGCGCAAGCGCCGCAGATGCAGGCACGGGTGATCGATATCTACCAGCACAACGGCTTCGCCAACCTGGCGTTGCAAGCCAAGAAAGACTACGTCGTGCAGTACGGCGTGGCGAGTGACTTTCGCCGCGCCAACGCCGCCGGCTGGGACGCCGCGCAGCCGCTCGTCAAGGCGCACCTGACCGAGCTGGCGCGCCACCACCATGCCAACGCGCAGAAGACCCGAGCCAGCGCCGACTACGATGAAGCGATCCGCTGGTACCGGCTGTACCTGGCGTCGTACCCACAAGACCCGGGCGCCGCGCAGAACCAGTTTTTGCTCGCCGAGCTGCTCTTCGAAGACGGCCGGTTTGCGCTCGCGGCGACCGAATACCAAAAGGCGGCCTACGATTTCCCGGCCCACACACGCAGCGCCGACGCCGGGTATGCCGCGCTGCTGGCCCATGCCGGCGGCGAAAAACAAGCCCCGGCCAATGACTTGCCAGCCACCCAGCGCGCCAGCATCGCCAGCGCATTGAAGTTCGCCGACACCTTCGGCGCCGACCCGCGCATTGGCCTGGTGCTGGCCAATAGCGCCGAAAAGCTCTTTGTGTTGAAAGACGCTGAGCAGGCCACCGTGATTGCGCGCCGAGTGCTGGCTTTGCAGCCTGCCGCAGCGGTGCCACAGCAGCGTGTGGCGTGGACGGTACTGGCGCACACGGCTTTTGACCGTGCCGCGTTTGGCGACGCAGAAAAAGCCTATGCCGAAGTCCTTGCCGTCACCGAAGCCGGCGCATCCGGCCGCGGTGAACTTGTCGACCGGCTCGCCGCGTCGGTCTACAAACAAGGCGAGCAGGCGCTGGCCCAAAAGCAGCCGCGTGATGCCGTGGCGCACTTCTCGCGCGTCGCGACGATGGCGCCGCAATCGGCAGTGCACGCCAACGCGATGTTCGACGCCGCCAGCGCGCTGATCGGCCTGAAGGACTGGGACGCCGCCGGCCGCGCGCTGGAAGACTTCCGCTTGCGTTTCACAAAACATGCTTTGCAGACCGAGGTCCCTCCGAAGCTCGCGCTGGTCTATCTCGAACAGCAGCGCTGGGCGCCGGCAGCGGCGGAATTCGAGCGCATCGCGGCAAGCAACCCCGACGCTGAGGTCATGCGCGACGCACAGTTCCAGGCCGCTGCGCTGCATCAAAAAGCCGGCGCACGAGCGGTCGCCGTGAAGGCGTGGGAGCGCTACGTGAAGACCTACCCGACGCCGCTGGAGCCCGCGCTGGACGCCCGCATCCACCTTGCCGCTCTGGCCCGCGGCGACGGTGACGGCAAGCGCGAGTTGGCGTTGTTAACCCAAGTCTTTGATGCCGAGCGGCGTGGCGGCAGCGAACGCAATCCACGCACCCATGGCTTCGGCGCGACCGCCGCGCTGGCGCTGGCAGAACCCGCCGCCGAGGTCTACCGCAAGGTGCTGCTCGCCGAACCACTGCAGCGCCAGTTGAAGCTGAAGAAAACCAAGCTCGAAGAAGCGCTCAAAGCCTACGCGACGGTCGGCGAATACGGCGTCGCGGCCACGACCACTGCGGCGACCTTCCACACCGCCGCGCTGTACCAGGATTTTGGCCGCGCGCTGATGCAGTCGCAGCGGCCGAAGAAGCTGTCCAAGGCCGAGCTCGAACAGTACAACGTGATGCTCGAAGAGCAGGCCTTCCCATTTGAAGAAAGGGCCATCGAGCTGCACGAAACGAATGCGCGGCGCGCTGCCGAAGGCCTGTTCGACAGCTCAGTTGAAAAGAGCTTCAAGGCGCTGGCCGAACTGCGCCCGGTGCGTTATGGCAAGACCGAACGCGACGACGCCAGTGGCGCGGCCGTGGCGCTGAACAGTCAGGGCATCGACCTGCGCCGCAAAGGCAAGTTCGACGAAGCGCGCCAGGCCTACGAAAAGGCGATCGCCGCTGACCCCGTGGCGCCAGCGCCGGTGCTCAACCTGGCGATCCTGGCCGACCTGTACCTCGGTGATCGACCCCGCGCGCTGGAGCTCTACGAGCGTTACCAGGGGCTTGTTTCCCCCGCCGATGTAACCGTCGCCAAGTGGTTGGTTGACCTGAAAAACCGCAAGGCGTCGCCCGCGATGTTGTCGCGCAAGGATCCGTGATGAAAACGACTCGGCAGTTGTGTGCAGTTTTGTGGGCCGTGATCGGCACAGCGGTAGCGCCGGCCTGGTCGCAGGACCGCGCCGACATCGACCGCACCCAGATCATCGGAAACCGCGAGTTACCCAAAGTGCTCTACATCGTGCCGTGGAAAAAGCCGATACCTGGTGAACTCAACGGCCGGCCAGTGGTCAGCGTGCTCGACGAAGCACTGGCGCCGGTCGACCGCGATGTGTTCAGACGCCAGCTTCAGTACGACGGTCAGCTCCGCGCCCGCAACGGCGCCGTGCCGGCCGGAGCGGCAGCAACCGCCGACGCATCAGCAACCGCCACCGCACCCGCTACAACAACCGCCACCGCAC
>JANOKR010000409.1:0-2680 GCA_031419315.1 Betaproteobacteria bacterium | reverse complement strand
CCGCCCAGCGGGTCGGTCCACTGGTTGGCCACCGGCGGGGTCAGCCAGAGCGCGGTCGCGCCCAGGCCGCGGATGTAGCCCAGCCGCGAGCGCAAGCCGCGCAGGTCGCCGCCGCTGAAGTGCCTACCGCTGCGCGGGTCGAATTCGCCCGCACCGAGGTCGTTGTTGCGCTGGTCGCCGTCGGCAAAACGGTCGGTCATGACGAAGTAGATGACCTGGTCGCGCCAGTCGGGCGAGGGCACATGCAGCTTCGCAACGCCGGCCGCGCCAGCGCCGGCGGCGCTGGTCGCGCAGAGTACAAAAACGATCGCGCCAGCCGCGGCGCGGGCGGCAGCGACCGGTCGAACGAGCAGCGGGGATCGGCGTGGATTTTGCATTGGATGGGCGACAGCGGACGAGTCATCGAAGTGTAGTTCGACTACAAATAGACGGTCTGACAGGCTGAAGCCGGGTTTCGCAGGGGCTCGTCGGCGGGCAATGTTTTCCAAGGTAAAACTAAGTGAAAACCCGGTCGTCAGTGTGCAACACCCAGGGTTTACCCAAGAGTTACGGTTGAGCTAGTTTTGGTACAAACCGGGGTCAATTTCAGATCCCGGAGGTCTGGCCCCAAGCCAGACGACTGGGACATGCCGTCCCCCCTCGTGCATTAGGAGACCTCCGGTGAGCAATTCCAATCAACGACGCCGCTCGACGGCGTCACAGCGTACCGCTGTGCGCGCCGGCACGCTGACGGCCGTCGCTGGCGCGGTGCTGACGCTGATCGCGCCGGCCTTCGCGCAGGCGCAGACGCCGGCGCCTGCTGCTGATGCTGCGCAGACGATCACCGTGACCGGTATCCGGCGCGGCATCGAAAACGCCATCAACATCAAGAAAAATGCCGATTCCATCGTCGAGGCGATCTCGGCCGAAGACATCGGCAAGCTGCCCGATGTGAGCGTTGCCGAAGCGATCTCGCGCCTGCCGGGCCTGTCGACGCAGCGTGACAAGCAGACTGGTCGCGCGGCCTCGGTGAGCGTGCGAGGCCTGGCGCCCGACTTCGCCACCGGCACACTCAACGGACGCGAGCAAGCTTCCACGAGCGACAGCCGCGGCGTCAACTTCGATCAGTTCCCGGCCGAACTACTGGGCGGCGTGTCGGTGTACAAGTCGCCCGTTGCCGACCAGTTGAACCAGGGTCTGGGCGCCACGATCGACCTGCGAACCGTGCGTCCGCTCGACTTTGCCAAGCGCAGCGCGGCGGTCAATTTCCGCAAGCAAACCTCCGGAGTCGGCCTGCCAACGGAAGAGGGCAGCGGTAGTCGCACATCGCTGTCGTACATCGATCAGTTCGCCGACCGCAAGATCGGTATTGCGCTGGGCTTCACCAGGTTCAAGGACGACGGCGCGGGCCAGTTGAAGTTCAATTCCTGGGGCGGCTGGACGCCCGACGTACCGTTTGGCA
Organism: Betaproteobacteria bacterium; assembly: GCA_031419315.1. Lineage (GTDB taxonomy): Bacteria > Pseudomonadota > Gammaproteobacteria > Burkholderiales > Burkholderiaceae_C > Rubrivivax. The sequence goes on along the minus strand of JANOKR010000409.1, from coordinate 1,239 downwards.
CGGGCACAGTCAGGGTGCCGGGCGGCTTTACAGCCGACACCGAGCAGACGACGACCAAGCGCGACGGCGCGATGGCCGTGCTGCAGTTCAAGCCGAACAAGAATTTTGAATCCACCCTCGACTACTTCTACACCAAGGGCAACTTCAAGACCAGCAAGAAGGGTCTCGAGGGCGCGATCGGCGGCCAGTCCGCTGGCGCCTACGACCCACCAGGTGTGCTGAGCAATGTCACCGTCGTCGATGGGTTTGCCGCGTCAGGCACGATGTCCAACTACAAGGGCGTGGTCCGCAACCACGACGAGGCCACCGACGACGAACTGAAGTCGCTCGGCTGGAAGAACCGTCTGAAGCTGGGCGAGTGGACGGGCGTGGTCGACCTTTCGCAGTCCAAGGTCACGAAGAACAACACGCGCTACGAAACCACCGCGGGCCAAGTGGGCAACCACAGCACCGGTGTCGGAACCACCGCGCCGCTGGGCAGCATCTCGTGGACCGGCTTCAACGGGACGAATTTCGAGCAGGTCCAGTACTCGACCAGCCTGGACTATTCCAGCCCGGCGGTCGCGAAGCTGACCGATCTGATGGGCTGGGGCGGCGGAGGCGCGACGATCCAGGCGGTCCAAGCCGGCTTCCTCGCGCAGCCCGTCACCACAGACGAGATCAAGTCGATGCGCCTGAGCGGCAAGCGCGAGTTGTCGCTTGGCCCTGTGACCGAGATCGAATTGGGCTTCAACGCCACCAAGCGCGACAAGGGCCACGAGACCCGCTCCGGCCGTCTGGTGATCGCTGGCAGCGTCAACCAGACGACTGGCCAAGTGCTCGATCCTTATGCCTTCAAGGAGGTGCCTGGCGCTGGCGTGGCGATCGCAGGCACCACAGGCCTGAAGGTGATCGCGTGGAATCCGATTGGCTCGCTCGGCACGATCTACGAACTGCCGCCATTGCAGGACAGATTCATCCTGAACGGCAACTGGGATGTTTCCGAGAAGGTCAACACTTTCTTCTTGAAGAGCGCGCTCGAAATGGGCGATGGCAAAGTGCGTGGCAACATCGGTCTACAAGTGGTGCATACCGACCAGACTGGCTCCGGCTACATCGTCGATCCGAACAGTTGTACCGGCAACAGCTCGTCGACCTCGTGCCCATCGACGCTCCTCCAACGCGGCACCAACTTCTACGACGTGCTGCCGAGCGTCAACCTCGCGATGGACGTGGGCAACGACACGGTGTTGCGCGTCG
>JANOKR010000408.1:0-6976 GCA_031419315.1 Betaproteobacteria bacterium | reverse complement strand
GAGTTGTTCGCGCTCGCGGCCGGGCTCGGGCAGCTCAACGTGTTCTGCGGCTATTCGCTCAACCCGGCCTGGGGCGATCCGATCGACCCCGCCTTGCACGTGACATCCTACTGCGGCCTGGGGGCGGTCCGCCACCTCGTGGCGCGCGGCGCGGCGCGCGTGATTCCGGCGCAGTTGTCGCAACTGGCGTCGTACTTCGACGCGGGCGTGCTCAAGGCCGATGTCGTGCTGCTGCAGGTTGCGCCGGCTGACGCCGAGGGCTACCACGGCCTGGGCTGCGCCGTCGACTATGTGTGGCACGCTGCGCAGTCCGCACGCGTCGTGCTGGTCGAAATCAACCCCAACGTGCCGCGTACCCGTTCGGCCTGCCGCTTGCACAGCAGCAGCGTCGTCGTCGCTGGTGAGTGCGACAAGCCGCTGCCCGAGCTGGCGAACGAGGCACCGGACGCGCGGCAGCTCGTCATCGGCAGCCACGTTGCGCGACTCGTGCCCGACGGCGCGATCATCCAGCTGGGCATTGGCAGCATGGCGGCGGCTGTCGCCAGCGCGCTGACGCAGCATCGGGGCCTGCGGGTGCGCTCGGGCATGGTGGGCGACTGGTTGCTCGAACTGCGAGCCAGCGGCGCGATCGACACCACGGATCGTGACGCCTGCATGGCCTCGCTCGCGGTCGGCACGCGCGCTCTTTACGACCTGGCCGGCCCCGAAGGCGTGCTCAGCTTCGCCCGGCCAGAGCAACTGGTCGCGCCGCTGGGCCGATGCGCTGACGCGCCCTTCATGGCGATCAATTCCGCGCTCGAGGTGGACCTGTGCGGACAGGCCAACGCAGAGTTCGTCGGCACGCGTTATGTCGGTGCCGTCGGCGGGCAATGCGACTACTTCCGCGCCGCGCGCCGATCACCGGGTGGGCTGGCCATCGTGGCCCTGCCGGCCACCTTCGGTGCAGCCGTAAAGAGCCGTGTCGTGGCGCGCATCGCCGGCGCCTACGTGACTTCGGCTCAAAGTGACATCGATGTGGTCGTCACGGAGTACGGTGCGGCCGATATCCGCGCCACCACCCTCGCTGAACGGCGCAGGCTGATCACGACCCTGGCCGCACCGCAGTTTCGAGCCGCACTGAACGCGGGAGAAGAACCCGTCCTTGCCTGACAAGCGCCGCGTCAGCCGAGGCTGCGGGACGGTCCCTGCTCGCGGGCCCGCCGGTTCCGCCATCGAGCCGCAGGCCGAGGCTTCGCTCGAGATCCTGCATTCGTCCACGCGACTTCCACACCCAAGCCCGGCAGTCCTGCCCCCACTGAGACACCCCCGATGACCGACTTGTCCGCAGAATTCAAAGCCCTGGCCGACTATCGGCCGCGCCACAAGGTGCGCTTCGTCACCGCCGCTTCGCTGTTCGACGGCCACGACGCGGCGATCAACATCATGCGGCGCATCCTGCAAGGCATGGGCGCGGAGGTGATCCACCTCGGCCACAACCGATCGGTCGACGAGGTCGTGACCGCCGCGCTGCAGGAAGACGCGCAGGGCATCGCGATCAGCTCTTACCAGGGCGGCCACGTCGAGTACTTCAAGTACATGGTCGACCTGCTCAGAGAACGCGGCGGAGCGCACATCCAGGTCTTCGGCGGCTGCGGCGGCGTGATCGTGCCGAGCGAGATCGCCGAGCTGCAAGGCTACGGCGTGACCCGCATCTACAGCCCCGAAGATGGCCAGCGCATGGGCCTGCAGGGAATGATCGGCGAGATGGTGATGCGCTGCGATGTCGACTTGTCGGTGCATGCGCCGACGTCGCTGGCTGCGATCCAGGGCGACAGCGAAACGCACTGGCGCGCCCTCGCGCAGCTCATCACCGCGCTCGAGAACGGCAAGGCCAGTGAGGACCTGAAGGCGGCGATGCATGCCCAGGCGGCATCGGTGAAGACGCCCGTCATCGGCATCACCGGCACCGGCGGGGCGGGCAAGTCCAGCCTGACCGACGAGCTCATCCGCCGCATCCGGCTGGACCAGGGCGACGCCTTGCGCATCGCCGTGATCTCGATCGACCCGTCCCGCCGCAAGAGCGGCGGCGCGCTGCTGGGGGACCGGATTCGCATGAACGCCAACGCGCCCTGGTCGCGCGGCCAACGTGTCTTCATGCGATCGCTGGCGACACGCGACTTCGGCAGCGAGATCAGCCAGGCGCTGCCCGACGTCCTGGCGGCGGTGAAGGCCAACGGCCGCTTTGATCTCGTCATCGTCGAGACCTCTGGCATCGGCCAGGGCGACGCCGCGATCGTGCCGCTGGTCGACGTGCCGATGTACGTGATGACGCCAGAATTCGGCGCCGCCAGCCAGCTGGAGAAAATCGACATGCTCGATTTTGCCGAGTTCGTGGCGATCAACAAGTTTGACCGCAAGGGGTCGGCCGACGCGCTGCGCGATGTCGCCAAGCAGGTGCAGCGCAACCGGGAAGCCTGGACGACGAAGACCGAGCAGATGCCGGTGTTCGGCACCATGGCCAGCCGCTTCAACGACGATGGCGTGACCGCGCTGTACCAGGCCTTGCTGCCGCGCCTGCAGCAGCTTGGCCTGCAAGTGCAAGACGGCACCTTGCCGCTGGCCAAGACGCGCCACAGCACGCACCAGGTGCCGATCGTCCCGGGCGCCCGATCGCGTTACCTCGCCGACATCGCCGACTCGGTTCGGACCTACAAGCGGCAGGCGCGCGAACAGGCAAAGCTGGCGCGCGAGATCCAGCAACTGCGCGCGAGCGCGGCCATGCTCGCCGCCGATGCCGCCGACGATCAGCGCACTGCAGAGCGCTTGACGCGTCTGGCCGAACAGCGCGAACTGCGCCAGCAGGGCGACGCCAGCAAGCTGCTGACGATGTGGCCGGCGATGCAGCAGGCCTATGCCGGCGACGAGTACGTCGTGAAGATCCGCGACAAGGAGATCCGCACCGAGCTGGTCTACACGTCGCTCTCGGGCACCAAGGTCCGCAAGGTGGCCTTGCCGACCTATGAAGACCAGGGCGAGATCCTGAAGTGGCTGATGCTCGACAACGTGCCGGGCAGTTTTCCTTACACGGCCGGCACCTTCGCGTTCAAGCGCGAAGGCGAAGACCCGACGCGCATGTTCGCCGGCGAAGGCGACGCCTTTCGCACCAACACGCGGTTCAAGCTCTTGAGCTCGGGCATGGCAGCCAAGCGGCTGAGCACGGCCTTCGACTCGGTAACGCTCTACGGCAACGACCCGGCGCTGCGGCCCGACATCTACGGCAAGGTCGGCAACTCGGGGGTGAGCATCGCCACGCTCGACGACATGAAGGTCTTGTACGGCGGCTTCGACCTGACCCACCCGGCCACCAGCGTGAGCATGACGATCAACGGCCCGGCGCCAACGATCCTGGCCATGTTCATGAACACCGCGATCGACCAGAACCTGGACAAGTTCAAAGCCGACAACGGCCGTGAACCGACGGCCGACGAGGCGGCGAAGATCACCGCCTGGGTCAAGGAAAACGTGCGCGGCACGGTGCAGGCCGACATCCTGAAGGAAGATCAGGGGCAGAACACCTGCATCTTCAGCACCGAATTCAGCCTGAAGGTGATGGGCGACATCGCGGAGTACTTCGTGCGCCACAAGGTGCGCAACTTCTACTCGGTGAGCATCAGCGGTTATCACATCGCCGAAGCCGGCGCGAACCCGATCAGTCAGCTCGCGTTCACGCTGAGCAATGGCTTCACGTTCGTCGAGGCCTATCTTGCGCGCGGCATGCACATCGACGCCTTCGCGCCGAATCTGAGCTTCTTTTTCAGCAACGGCATGGACCCGGAGTACACGGTGCTGGGCCGTGTCGCGCGCCGCATCTGGGCGGTGGCGATGCGCGACCGCTACGGCGCCAACGAACGGTCGCAGAAGCTGAAATACCACGTGCAGACCTCGGGCCGCAGCCTGCACGCGCAGGAGATTCAGTTCAACGATATCCGCACCACGCTGCAGGCGCTGATCGCGATCTACGACAACTGCAACTCGCTGCACACGAATGCCTTTGACGAGGCGATCACGACCCCGACCGAAGACTCGGTGCGGCGCGCCATGGCGATCCATCTGAACATCAACCGCGAGTGGGGCCAGGCGAAAAACGAGAACCCGAACCAGGGAGCGTTCATCATCGACGAGTTGACCGAACTGGTCGAAGAACGGGTGCTGCAGGAGTTCGAGCGCATCGCAGAACGGGGCGGTGTGCTGGGCGCGATGGAGACCGGCTACCAGCGCGGCAAGATCCAGGAAGAGTCGATGCACTACGAGATGCTCAAGCACACCGGCGAGTACCCGATCGTGGGCGTGAACACCTTTCGCAACCCGCATGGCGACCCGGTGGTCGACACGCTCGAACTCGCGCGCTCGACCGATGAAGAAAAACAGAGCCAGCTGCAGCGCCTGGCCGACTTTCAGGTGCGCCATGCAGCCGAATCGCCCGCGATGCTGCAGCGTCTGAAGGACGCGGTGATCGCCAACGAGAATGTGTTCGAGGTGCTGATGCAGGCTGTGCGGTGCTGCTCGTTGGGCCAGATCACCGACGCGCTGTTCGAGGTGGGCGGGCAGTACCGGCGCAGCATGTAAGGCGGCGCTGGACCTCCGCTCCCGGCCGCCGCCGACCGGGTTGCGGGAGTCTGTTCAGAGCGCGATGCCGAGTTTCTTGACCAGCGGCGTCCAGCGTGCCACCTCGCGTGCCACATACGCGCGGGCGTCCTGCGGCGTCGAGTTGAAAACCCCCTGGATGCCGAGCGTGCCGAGCTTGCTGCGCATCTCGGGGTGGGCCATCGCGGCGGCCACCGCACGCGCCAGCACCGCCTGGCGTTCGGGCGGCGTGCCCAGCGGTGCGGCAATCAGGTTCGAGGTGCCGGCAACGACGTCCAGGCCGAGCTCGCGTGCGGTGCCGATCTCGGGCATGTCGGCCAGGCGGGTTTCGGCCAGCGCCCCGACAATGCGCAGCTTGCCGGCCTTGTGGTGTGGCATCAGGGTGCCGAAGGTCTCGACGATGAAGGCAACATTGCCGCCGATCGTGTCGGTCAATGCCGGGCCGCTGCCGGCATACGGGATGTCGGTCACCGCGATGCCGGCGCGCTCCTTGAACAGCTCGGCCGCCAGGTGCACCGTGGTGCCCAGCCCGGCGTGGCCGTATGACAGCTTGCCGCCCTGGGCTTTGGCGTAGGCGACCAGCGACTTCAGGTCGGTCACTGGCAGCGCGGGGTTCACCGCAATCAGGAACGGCGCTTCCGACAGGTGCGCGATCCACGCAAAGTCTTCGACCGGGTTGTAGGGCGGCACCTTGCGCGAGATCGGCGCCGAGACCGCTGTCGATCCGGTGTGCATCATCAGCGTGTAGCCGTCGGCCGGCGCGCGCTGGAAGGCGGCCACCGCGATCAGCCCGCCGCCGCCCGCGCGGTTGTCGACCAGCACCGGCATGTGCAGCTCCTGCTGCAAGCGCTCGGCCATGATGCGCGCGAAGAGGTCACCCGAGCCGCCGGGCGGAAATCCGACGATGAGTTTCACGCTCGTGGCCGCCTGGGCGCTGGCGCCGGGCGTCCAACCGGCGCCAGCGATTGCTGCCACGGCGGCACCGAGCAGCGATCGGCGGGCGAACTTCGGGTGATGGTTTTGCATGGTCGTATTCCTTAAGCTAACGATCAATCTCAGCGGCTGGTGGATCTATGTACCCGTCCAGCGCGCCGGCCGTTTTTCGACGAAGGCCAGCGCACCTTCCTTGGCGTCGTTGCTGTGCAGGAAGTCGCCGAGCACCTCCGCCTGTCGAGCGAAGCGGTCAGTCAGCGACCAGTCCTGCTGCTCGACGATGACCTGCTTGCTCCTGGCCACCGACAGCGGCGCATTGGCCAGGATCAGGCGGGCGAGCTTCTTCGCTTCGGCCAGCGCCTGGCCGGGTTCGACGAGGCGGTTCACCAGGCCGAACTGGTCGAGCCGCTGTGCCGAGACCATCGCCCCGGTGAGCGCAAGTTCCATCGCGATGCGCGGCGGGATCAGCCGCGGCAGCCGCAACAGGCCGCCGGCCGCGGCGGCCAGGCCGCGCCTGGCCTCGGGCAGGCCGAACTGCGCGCTGGTCGAGGCGACCAGCAGGTCGCAGGCGAGCACGGCTTCGAAGCCGCCGGCCAAGGCATAACCTTCGACCGCGGCGATGAGGGGTTTTTTTGGCGGCGTGTAGGCGATGCCCATGATGCCGCGGCCTTCAACGCGGGTCGATTCGCCACGCGAGTAGGCCGCCAGGTCCATGCCGGCGCAGAAGTGGCCACCCGCGCCAGTGAGGATCGCCAGGCGCAGGTCGGGCCGGCGCTCCATCTCGTCGATCGCCTCGCAGACGCCGTAGGACACCGCGCGGTTGACCGCATTGCGCACCTGCGGCCGGTTGATCGTGATCAGGACCAGGCCGTCGTCATGCTCCACCAGTACTTCGTCGCTCATGCTGTGTGCGTCCAGGTTGATCGTTAGGTGATGCCGCTCAGTGCCAGCAACCGCTCCATCGTCTCGATGTATTCGGTCTGCATGCGCAGCATCACGTCCTTGACCGTCGTCTCTTCGGTCATCGAGCCGACGACCTGGCCGGCCGGGAAGGAATACAGGTCGCGGCGCTCGGCGCGCACGACCCGCGCGTGCGCCTGGTTGTAGAGGATGCCCTGCAGCGGCGTCGGCAGGTACGGCGGCGCGCCGGGTTGCTCCCAGGCTTCGGAGAGTTTGCTCTTGAGCATGCGCACGGTCTTGCCGGTGCGCGCGCGCCGGCGCACCGCATCTTCGGCGCGCGCCGCGAACATCGCCTCGCGCTCGAACGGTGTCAGCTCGCTCTCGCGGGTGCCGAGCCAGACCGTGCCGCACCAGCCGCCTGGCGCGCCGAGCGCCCGCGCGGCGGCTTTGTGGCGGCGGTGGGCGATGCCGCCGGCGGCGAGCACCGCCACGCCGGGGCCGCAGGCCCGCACCACGTCGG
>JANOKR010000407.1:0-4213 GCA_031419315.1 Betaproteobacteria bacterium | reverse complement strand
CCGCCATCGGCCGCGCGATCCTGGTCTTCGCACCGTGGCTGATGAAGGCGCTGTCGGTGGCCGGCACCGCGGCGATGTTCCTCGTCGGCGGCGGCATCCTGTTGCATGGCATCACGCCGCTGCACCATGCTGTGGCGGCTTTTGTCGAGCCGCTCGGCGGCGTGGCGCAGGTGCTGCTGCCGCTGCTGGCCGATGCGACCACCGGCATCGCCGCCGGCGCTTTGATCGTCGCGGCTCAAGTGACGGCGCGGCGCCTGTTGGTAAACCCGGCCCCTTGACTTGGGGGCGCAGCCCCGATGGGTCGCCCGCTGCCGCCCACTGACCCATAGACTGGCTCACCCATCATTTGAGGAACTGCCATGTCCCTGCGCGCCATCGTCAATTCTGTGCTGCTGCTCGCCACTTTTGGCAGCGCCCAGGCCGCCACCACGCTCTATACCAGCGAGGCGGCCTACCTCGCCGCCGTGGGGGCGACCCAAACCTACATCACCTTCGATGGTTCACCGGCGGCAGTCGTCGACTCGACGACCTTTTCGACCGATGTCTGGTTCCAGTCGAGCCCGGGTGCCGGAACATCGGTGTTCCACAACAGCAACGCGATCACCGACCTGGGCGGGAATGCAAATCAACCGAATGGCGTCGGCCGACTGTTCGCCGTCTTCACCCAGCCTACGTACGCATTCGGGTTCAACTATGTGTCTGGCGGGATTTCGTTGGTCGCGATTGTTTTTAATGTGGCCGGATGCTGCGAGGCGCTGGACACCACCGGCGCGTCAGGCTTCATCGGCGTCGTCAGTGACACCTCGATGGCCTCGGCCGACTTCTTCAACGCGCAGTTTCCGAACAACGGCGGCGCCGACCGCTATTTCATCGACGACTTCCGCATCAATGCGCCGATCCCCGAGCCCGCGACTGTCGGCCTGATGGCGCTGGGCCTGCTGGGCGTTGCCGGCCTGGCGCGGCGGCGCAGCCGCACAGCGTGACGCAACGGGACGCACCGCGACGCGATGCGACGCGGCTTGCGGCCTAGTTGATCGCGAGCAGTTCGACTTCAAAAAACAGCGTCGCATTCGGCGGGATCGGCCCGCCGGGCGTGCCACGTTCACCGTAGGCGATGGCCGGCGGGCAGGTCAGTTTGGCCTTGCCGCCGACCTTCATTTTCTGCACCCCCTCGGTCCAGCATTTGATGACCCGATTGAGCGGAAATTCTGCCGGCGCGTTGCGCTTGTGCGAGCTGTCGAATTCGCCGCCATTGGGCAGCGTGCCGCGGTAGTGCACCTTCACCGTGTCGGTGGCCTGCGGGCTGGCGCCGCTGCCGTCTTTGAGCGAGCGGTAAACGAGGCCGCTGGCGCTGACGTTGGCGCCGGGCTCCTTGGCCGCTGACGCGGCGGTCTGGTCGGCGGGTTGCGCGCCGGCAGTGATGGCACAGGCCAACACGGCGGCGGGGAGAATGAATCGAATCACGGGCAAGATCCTTGAGTTTGGTTGACGGGGCATGACGGCCGGCCGAGAAAACAACGCCGCGATGATGCCTGCAAATCTGCGGCCCGGCGTTCCGCCAGCGCGCCGGGCAGCGGGGTGTGAAATGATCCGCAGCAGCCCCTGGCTCAAGAAAGCTTCGCCGATGCTCGTCAGCAATCTCGAAACCGCCCCCGGCCACCGCGTGATTGCGCACCTGGGCATCGCGCAGGGCAGCACGGTGCGCGCCAAACATGTCGGGCGCGACTTTCTGTCGGGCCTGAAAAATATCGTCGGCGGCGAACTCAAAGCCTATACCGAGCTGATGCAGGAAGCGCGCGCCGAAGCGGTGCAGCGCATGACCGATGAGGCCAAAAGCATGGGCGCCAACGCGGTGCTGAATGTGCGCTTCGTGACAACCTCGATCACGATGGGCGCGGCGGAAATCCTGGCCTACGGTTCGGCGGTCACGATCGAGCGCGACCCCCTGGGAGGGTAAGCGGCGATGCGCTGGTTCGAGCTGTTCGGGGTGTTGCTCCAGTTCGGCTTGCCGGTGGCCCTGGTGGTCATCGGCTATCTCGTCGGGCGCGTCATCGAGCGGCGCCACTACGCGTCGATCCGCCAGCGCGAGCGTGAACTGCAGGCGGTGATCGCGCTCACGACACGCTGGGTGCCACCCGGGGTGAGCGTGCAAGACACGCGCCTGGTGAGCGGCAGCGTGGTCGTTTCATCGGACTACTTCAAGACTTTTGTGGCCGGTTTTCGCAACCTCTTTGGCGGCCGTTTCCGCGGCTACGAAACCTTGCTCGAACGCGCCCGCCGCGAAGCGCTGTTGCGCCTGAAGCATCAAGCGCAGCAGGCCGGCAGCGCACTCGTCATCGGCGTGCGTTTTCACACCACGCGCGTGGCCGGGTCGACAACGCCTTCGGTCGAGGTGCTGGCCTACGGCACCGCGCTCAACCCGCATCCGGCGGCGTGAGCGTTGACTGTCGGCATGAGCCTACCCGGCCGCCCGAAAGGCGAATTCCGGAGCGCGAAGCGCGCAGGTTGCCTGATGCGCGGGTCATGCACCGGGCCCGCTCGTGATGATCCGCCCCCGGCTTGAAAACCGGCTGCCCGACGAGGGCATCAACAGCGCCGACGAAAACCCCTTGCGCGAACTGGCCTGGCTGATTGGCGCGACGCTGTTGGTGCTGGCGCTGGTCGTGCTGCTCGTCGGTTGGGGCGCGCAGTGGCTGGCGCCGCGGCTGCCGTTCAGTGCCGAGGTCAAGTTGGCCGAACAGCTTGTCGACGCGCCGCGCAGTCCATCGTCAACACCGGCGCAGGCCGCGCTGGCTGCACGCACAGCGGCGATGCAGGCGCTGGCCGATCGCGTCGCGCAACGCATGCAACTGCCGGCCGGCATGACCATCGTGATCTCGCTTGATGCCGCACCGGTGGTCAACGCCTACGCCACGATCGGCGGCCGCATTCGGCTGTATCGCGGCTTGATCAGCAAGCTGGATTCCGAAGATGCGTTGGTGGCGCTGCTCGCGCATGAAATCGCGCATGTCAAACACCGGCATGTCGCAGCTTCGCTCGGCCGCGGCCTGGCGCTTGCGCTGCTCGTCGGCATCGTCTCGTCGGATGCCGGCGCTGCCGCGGCCGAGGCCGTGATCGGCAGCACCACCGCCATCGCGTTGCTCGGTTATTCGCGCGACCAGGAGCAGCAGGCCGACGACGACGCGCTGCGCGCGGTGGTCGCGCTGTATGGCCACGCCGGCGGTGTCGCGGCGCTGTTCGCTACCCTCCGCGCGGGGTCGAAGGCCGGCGACATGCCGATCGAGATGCTGCGCTCACACCCGCTGACGCAAGACCGCATCGACGCTGCGCGCCGCGGCGCTGCGGACCTCGGCGTGCGCATCGACGGGCCGCTGACGCCGCTGTCGCCGATGTTGAAGTGGGCCGCCCCGTGATCAGCACCATCGCCCCGGCGGCTCGCGGCCGGGGTGATGATCGTCGTTCGGGCTATTTGGCAGCGACGACGAACCGGGCCCCGAACCAGTCGTCGACCATGCGCAGCTCGTAGGCCAGCGCGTCGCCGCGGCTGGCGTGCAGGCTGTGCATGAGGTAGCCCATATCGGCGAGTTTTTCGTCACCCGACTTCAGGGTCTGGCCGCCGGCCGAAAGGGTGTAGCGCAGGGCCATGCGCGGCCAGTCGGCACGCCCCCGCAGCACGCGCACGTCGTGCAAGTGGCGGTTGAGTTTTTCCTCGCCGGCGAGGTCGATATCCAGGACCTCGATCTTCAGCGTCTGGCCGTCGGGCAGCTTGTCGCCGAGGGCGCGCAAATGGCGCGCCAGGATCGCGAGATGACGCTCACGGTCGAGCATGCTGCTGCCGATATCGGCATAGGTCTCGGGTTTGACAAAGCTGACCTCGACGCTGCCGGCCGCGTGGGCGCTCGGTGCCAGCGACGCCAGCGACGAGACCATGCAGGCCGCCGCAGCGACGGCCAGGTTGCGGGTGATGGGCTTCATGGCAGCTACTGGAGAGTCGGGGGACAAAACGAGCTCCACTTTGCGCCTATCTCGATTCATCGGCAAGCCTGCCGGCCGGCCGTTTGCACAGCTTTACGCCGATCCCCGAATCGTTTCCAGACTCACCCGCGAACCCGCTTCAAATCACTTGCTGAAGCTGTCTTTCAGCGTCGTGATGCGGTTGAATACCGGCCGCGCGGCGCTGTGGTCAACACGGTCGCTGACAAAGTAACCGTGG
>JANOKR010000406.1:0-4913 GCA_031419315.1 Betaproteobacteria bacterium | reverse complement strand
CCCAAGGGCCAGGCCCTCGGGCGCCGGCACCCAACGGCCGTCGGGCATGATGCGCGGCCATGCTTCAACCGACGATCGCGTTCAGCCTCTTCTGGCGCACCTTTGCACTCTTGGCGCTGCTGCTCGCGGGTGGCGTCTTTGCCTGGGTGCAGACCCTGCGAGCGCTGGAACTTGAGCCCCGTGCGGTGCTTGAGGCGCAACGCATCGCGGCGCTGGTGAACGTGGCGCGCACCTCGCTGCGCAGCGCCGACGCGATCGGCCGCGTGACGATGCTGAAGTCGCTCGCGCGCAACGAAGTTGCCCAGGTGCGCCCGCGTGAACCAGCCGACCGCACCGAAGCCTTCGAGGTCGACCGCTTCACGCGGCTGCTCGCGCGCGAGCTGCGCGCCACGCTTGGCGGTGATGCCGTGGTCGCCAGCCGCGTCAATGGCGTCGGCGGCCTGTGGGTTGATTTTTCGATCGATCGCGACCGCTATTGGGTGCACGCCGATACCAAACCGCCAGCAAGCATCGAAACCGAAACCCTCGTCACCTGGGGCGGCATCGCGCTGCTGGCCACGCTGCTCGGGTCGGCGGCGATCGCGCGCTTGATCAACCAGCCACTGCGGCAACTCTCTTTTGCCGCCAGCCGCATCCGCGAAGGCGACCTCGATTCGCGGCTCGACGAAAACACTCTCACCAGCGAGATCCGCGAAGTCAATATGGGCTTCAACCGGATGGCCCGCGAACTGGCCAAGGTCGAAGAAGACCGCGCCGTGATGCTCGCCGGCATCAGCCACGACCTGCGCACGCCGCTGGCACGCCTGCGGCTCGAAGCCGAAATGAGCGTCGTCGACGAAGAAGCCAAGCGCAATATGGCCAGCGATATCGACCAGCTCGACGCCATCATCGACAAGTTCATGGACTACGCCCGCCCCGGCGAAACCCAGATGCGCCCGGTGCATGTGGCGCAGCTCGTCGACCGCGAGGCGGCGAACTTCCGCGACACCTCGCAGATCCGCATCACGTCGCGGGTGGCGATCGACCTGCAGGTCATGGCCGACGAAGTCGAACTCGGGCGGGTCTTCCTGAACCTGTTTGAAAACGCGCGCCGCTACGGGCGTGGCACCGATACCGGCATCGCCGACGTGACGGTCACCTCGGCGCGCACCGGCCAATGGTTGATCATCACCGTGCGCGACCGCGGCCCGGGTGTCGCGGCGGAAAAACTCAGCCACCTGACGACGCCGTTTTTCCGCGGCGATGCCGCGCGCACCGCCGCCACCGGCGCCGGCCTGGGCCTGGCGATCGTCGAAAAAGCGATGCAGCGCATGGGCGGCACGCTGGAGATGGCCAACGCGCAAGACGGTGGCCTGATGGCCCACATCCGGCTCAAGCGTGGGCCCTGATCGCGGACCTTGATCGCGGACCTTGATCGCGGCGCCGGTTTTCAGCCGGCCGCGCGGGCAAACAGCAGGCAGACCGCGCGCGCTTCGATCGAACGACCCTCACCCACCGGGCCCATCTTCTCCGCCGTCTTGGCCTTGACGTTGACCTGCTGGCGATCAACGCCCAAGGCGGCGGCGATGCGCTCACACATCGCCGGGATATGCGCCGCCAGCTTCGGCGCCTGGGCGACGATCGTGGCGTCGATATTGCCGAACTCGTAGCCGGCAGCACGCACCCGGCGCATCGCCTCGGCGAGCAGGATCAGCGAGTCAGCGCCGGCAAACGCCGCGTCGGTGTCTGGGTAATGGCGGCCAATATCGCCCAGCGCGGCGGCGCCGAGCAGCGCATCGGTGATCGCGTGCAGCAACGCGTCGGCGTCGGAATGCCCGAGCAGGCCGTGGCTGTGCGGGATCGTCACGCCGCCCAGCACCAGCGGCCGGCCGGCGACGAGTGCGTGGCTGTCCCAGCCTTCGCCGATGCGCATCGTGCCGGTCATGAGCGCCCCAAGGCCGGCCGGGGCCGGCCGTCCCCCGCGGGGATCAAGGAAAGTGGCAGAGCCACATTTCCTTGAGCGTTCGCCGTGGCCAGCAAACGCGCCGCGATTTCAAAATCGTTTGGGTAGGTCACTTTGAAATTCTCCATCGATCCCGCCACCAAACGTGGTGACCGGCCCAGCAACTCGACCGCACCGGCCTCGTCCGTGACATCGGGGCCGGCCGCCAACAACGCCCGCCGCAACAAGCCCAGGCGAAACATCTGTGGCGTTTGTGCGGCCCACTTGCCTCGCCGGTCGACGGTTGTTTGGACGCGGCCACCGACTTCGGCTTTGAGCGTATCGGCCAGCGGCAATGCAAGCAGGCCACCGACCTCCTCATGTGCGCCGGAATCGATCACGGCATCGATCAAAGCATTCACCCAGGCCGGCCGCAGCAGGCAGCGCGCGGCATCGTGCACCAACACCCAATCGTCATCATCGGCACCGCGCTGCGATAGCGCGCGCAGGCCATTGGCGACGGTGGCGGCGCGTGTCTCGCCGCCACAGCGGTCGACCCAGCCGCTGGCGCCCACAAAGCCCGGAACCTGGCTTTCGAACTGATCGTCATCGGCCGCCAGCACGACCAGCGTCGCGCTCAATCGCGACACACCCGCCAGCGCCGCGAGCGTATGCGCCACCATCGCGCGGCCGGCGAGCTGGGTGTATTGCTTGCGTGCGGCGCCACCGGCACGCGCGCCGATGCCGGCGCAAGGCACAAGGGCAAACAGGTGCGCGGCAGCATCGGACATACGCCGATTCTAGAATCGACCCTGGACGCTCACCCAGCCCCCGACCCGCACCCGCACCCACCACGCCCACCACACCCGCCCGCGGCCGCTGCCAACGCCCCAGCGCGGCCGCCGCGGGGTTTTTGTTTTATCCGCCGCCCGATGCAAATCCCGACCATCCTTGCCGGCAAACGCTTCACCCTGCCCCGCCCCACCGGCTCGGCCGACGCGCTGCTGCTCGCGCAACTGGCGCAAGCGCGCAAGGCCGCGGGCCAGACGCTGGTCATCGTCACCGCCGATCCCGGCGACAGCCAGCGCCTGGCCGACGAGATGCCGTTTTTTGCGCCAGGACTGCAGCTGGCAGTCTTCCCCGATTGGGAGACCCTGCCCTACGACACCTTCAGCCCGCACCAGGATCTGATCTCCGAGCGCCTGGCCACGTTGTGGCGGCTGCTGCAGCGCGACCTCGATGTGGTGCTGCTGCCGGCCACGACGGCTCTGGCCCGCCTGGCGCCGCCATCGTTTTTGGCCGGCACAACGTTCAACTTCAAACAGAAGATGCGCCTGGACGAAGCCGGGCTCAAAGCGCAGCTCACGCTGGCCGGTTACGAACATGTCAGCCAGGTTGTGTCGCCGGGTGAATATGCGGTGCGTGGCGGGCTCATCGACCTCTTCCCGATGGGCTCGCTGGTGCCCTACCGGGTCGACCTCTTCGGCGACGAGGTCGACTCGATCCGCACCTTCGACCCCGACAGCCAGCGCAGCCTGTACCCGGTGCCCGAGGTGCGCCTGCTGCCCGGGCGCGAGTTCCCGATGGACGAGGTGGCACGCACCGCATTTCGCGCACGCTGGCGCGAAAAACTCGACGGCGACCCGACCAAGTCGCGCGTCTACAAGGACATCGCGCAGGGCATCGCCACCGCCGGTATCGAGTACTACCTGCCACTGTTTTTTGACCAGACCGCGACCTTCTTTGGCTACCTGCGCGACGACAGCACGATCGTGTTGCACGGCGAGATCGACGGCGCGCTGGCGCACTTCTGGACCGACACGCGCGAGCGGCACCGCTTCTTGCAGCACGACCCCGAGCGGCCGATCCTGCCGCCAGAACAGCTCTTTTTGCGGCCTGAAGACTTTTTCACCCAGACCCAGACGTACGCGACCTTGGCACTGCGTGGCCATGACGCCGTCGAATGGGCGCGCCCGCTGCCGGATGTCAGCATCGACCGCGGCGCCACCGAGCCGCTGCACGCGCTGCAGGCGCACATCACGTCGACTGCGGCGCGCGTGCTCATCGTGGCCGAGAGCGACGGCCGCCGCGAGAGCCTGCTCGAGCTGCTGCGTGACCACAAGATCGACCTGCCGACCGTCGACTCGCTGGAAGACTTCCGCACCGGCAGCGAACATGTCGCCATCGTCGCGGCGCCGTTGGCGGCGGGCTTCCACTGGCACGAGCCCGAACCGGCGGCAGGTCAGCTGCCGGACCCGGTCTCGATCCAGTTCATCACCGAAACCGAACTTTTTGCGACCACCCCGCAAGCACGCCGGCGCCGCAAGCAGGAGCAGACGAGCAGCGTCGATTCACTGATCAAGGATCTGTCGGAGCTGAAGGTCGGCGACCCCGTCGTGCATTTGAACCATGGCATCGGGCGCTATCGCGGCCTGGTGCATATCGACCTGGCGAGTATCGACCTGGAAAACAGCGCCGATGGCGGGCCGAGCGAGTTTCTGCACCTCGAATATGCCGACAGCGCGACGCTGTACGTGCCGGTCGCGCAACTGCACCTGATCGGCCGCTATACCGGCGTCGCGGCTGACGAAGCGCCGCTGCACCGGCTGGGCTCGGGGCAGTGGGAAAAAGCGCGCCGCAAGGCCGCCGAGCAGGTGCGCGATACCGCCGCCGAATTGTTGAACCTGTACGCCCGGCGCGCTGCCCGCGAAGGTTTTGCGCACCCCTTCTCGGCGCACGACTACGAAGCCTTTGCAGCCAGCTTCGGCTTCGAAGAAACCGCCGACCAGCGCGCGGCGATCCACGCCGTCATGCAAGACATGATCAGCCCCAAACCAATGGACCGCCTGGTCTGCGGTGATGTCGGCTTTGGCAAGACCGAGGTCGCCTTGCGTGCGGCGTTCGTCGCCGTGCACGGCGGCAAGCAGGTGGCGATCCTGGCGCCGACCACGCTGCTGGCCGAGCAGCACTTCCAGACCCTGGTCGACCGCTT
>JANOKR010000405.1:0-7805 GCA_031419315.1 Betaproteobacteria bacterium | reverse complement strand
AGGTCGTAGCTGTTGAGCTTGAGTTTGTAGCCCGGGCGCAGGCCAGCGTTTTCGTCAAAGTCGGCGGCCAGCGTCGCGACCGGGCCTTCGAATTTGAGCTTCCAGTGGCGGTATTGCTCGGGCGCGGTCTGGTAGTCGACGCGGGGCGGCTGATCCATGGGCTCTCCGGAGAAGTGCAGTAAATTGCGCGTGACGGCAATTCGGTGAAGCGCACTTTAGTGCATGAACTGGGTCGCGTCAAGCGTTGATTTGGCGCCGGCCGGTCGGCGATCAGAGCCCGATCAGTCGACGATGGCGAGGGCCGCGCGGACGGTGCGGCGCAACTCGGCAAAAGTCGCCTCCAGCGGCGCCGCGCTGGTATCGATGCGGAACTCGGCTTTCGAATAAAACGCCGCGCGGCCGGCGAGGATGCCTTTGAGGTCATCCATCGCCTCGCGGTGGCCGGCCATGGGGCGCAGGTCGCCCTGCGCGGTGACGCGCTGCATGTGATCTTCGGGGTCGGCCTGCAGCCAGACGGTGGTGCAGTGTGCGAGCAGCAGATGAAAGCTCGCCGGGTCCGAGACCAGGCCGCCGGGGGTGGCGATGACCGCTTCGGGGTAGATCTGGATCGCCTCTTCGATCGCCCGCCGCTCGTAGCGCCGGTAGGCGTTCTGCCCGTACAGCGCCTGGATCTCGTTGATCGAGCAGCCGGCGAACTTTTCGATCTCGCGGCTGAGCTCGACAAAGGGGAAATCCAGGTCTTCGGCGAGCATCCGCCCGAGTGTCGATTTGCCCGCACCACGCAGGCCGACGAGCGCGATGCGCGTGCTGCGGTGTGGCCGCCCCTGGCTGTCGCGCCGGCTTGTGCCCCCGGTGCCGAGCAACTCGCCGATCGATTCGCGCGCCCGGCGCAGTGTCGCCTCGTCGCTGCGCTCGAGCATCTCGCGGATCATCAGCCACTCCGGCGACCGCGTCGTGGTGTCGCCGAGCAATTCGGCCAGCGAACACTTCAGCGCCAGCGCGACTTGCAGCAGCACCAGCACCGACGCATTGCCCACACCATACTCAAGATTTGCGAGGTGGCGCTCGGAGACATCGGCGGCGGCAGACAGCGCCTTGCGGGTCATGCCGCGCCGCCCGCGCAGGGCCTTGACGCGCTCCCCGAGGCCGACCAGAAACGGGTGTTTTGTTTCGCCCTCGATCGCGTCGAGCTGGGGTGGCTGAAGGGCCGGTGCCGGTGAAGGCACTATAGTGCTTGACATGGCATTTCTGTGCCCATAAAGTTCATACCGGCACAATACTGCAACCTGTCCTGCTCGGCAAGTATTGGCCGCATCAAAGGCGCCATCACGGGCCCCCACGTTGCCGCCAGCGCGGCCCGGCCGAAACGAACCAAGCCAAGGCGACCCCGATGCCCCAAGCCGCGACCCCAACTCCGTCCTCGACTGCCGCTACGACCCAGCCTGCCGCGCCGCCGGCACAGTTCAACTTTGCCCAGCACCTGATCGAATGCAATGCCAGCCGCAACGGCAAGGTGGCTTTCATCGACGACCTCGGCAGCTTGAGTTATGGCGAGCTTGAAAGCCGCGTGCGATGTCTCGCCGCGGCCTTGCGCGCACGCGGTCTGCGCCGTGAAGAGCGGGTGCTGCTGCTGATGCACGACTGCAATCACTGGCCGGTGGCTTTTCTCGGTGCGCTCTACGCCGGAATGGTGCCGGTGGCTGTGAATACGCTGCTCACTGCCGACGACTACGCTTACATGCTTGAACATTCGCGGGCGCAGACGGTGCTTGTTTCCGGCGCTTTGCTGCCGGCATTGACCGCCGCGATGACGCGGTCGGATCACGAAGTGAAGGTGGTGATCGTGTCGCGCCCGGTCGCGCCATTGCACGCGCCGGAGATCGATTTCGAAGCCTTGCTGCTCGAACCCGCGCCGGCCGATTCAGCGGCCAGCAAAGCCGCGGCCACTGCGGCCGACGACCCCGGCTTCTGGCTCTATTCATCGGGCTCCACCGGCCGCCCGAAGGGCACCGTGCATTCCCACGCCAACGCTTACTGGACGGCCGAGTTGTACGGCAAGGCGGTGCTGCGACTGCGCGAGTCCGACATCTGCTTTTCGGCGGCCAAACTCTTTTTTGCGTATGGCCTGGGCAACGCCTTGAGCTTCCCGCTGAGCGTGGGCGCGACCACGATCCTGATGCCCGAGCGGCCCACGCCCGAGGCCGTCTTCAAGCGCTGGCGGGGTCTGACCGCGCCCCAAGGCGGCTTGAAACCAACGGCCTTTTTTGGCGCACCGACCGGCTTTGCCGGCATGCTCGCCGACCCGCAACTGCCCGGCCGCGACGAGGTCGCGCTGCGGCTCGTTTCTTCGGCCGGCGAAGCGCTGCCGGCGGATCTGGGCGAACGCTTCCGGCGCCACTTCGGCGTCGATATCGTCGACGGCATCGGCTCCACCGAGATGCTGCACATCTTCTTGTCGAACCGCCCCGAACGCGTGCGTTATGGCAGTACCGGCTGGCCGGTGCCCGGCTACGCCGTCGAACTGCGCGGCGAAGGTGGCGGTGCCGTGCCCGACGGCGAACCGGGCGACCTCTTCATCCAGGGCCCGAGCGCGGCGCTGATGTACTGGGGCAACCGCGAAAAGACGCGCGATACCTTCCAGGGCGGCTGGACAAAAAGCGGCGACAAGTACCTGCGCAACGACGACGGCAGCTACACCTACTGCGGCCGCAGCGACGATATGCTCAAGGTCAGCGGCGTCTATGTCAGCCCCTTCGAAGTCGAGGCCACGCTGGTGCAACACCCGGCAGTGCTTGAGGCCGCAGTGATCGGTTTTGCAGATGCTGACGGCCTGACCAAGAGCAAGGCGTTTGTCGTGCTCAAAGCCGGCGCCAGCGCCGATGAGGCCGAACTCAAAGGCTTCGTCAAGGACCGCCTGGCGCCGTACAAATATCCGCGCCATATCGAGTTTGTTGCCGACCTGCCCAAGACCGCCACCGGCAAGATCCAGCGCTTCAAGCTGCGCGAGCTGCAAGCCGGCCGAAGCTAACGAAGCCGCACGAATCCACCGCCCATGACCGTCGAATTTGTCGACATCGTTTGGCGCGAACGATCAGTGCGCATCGAGCACGAATGGATCGCGCCAGAGCGGCATCAAGCGCCGCTGGTGGTCTTCCTGCACGAAGGGCTCGGGTCGCTGGCGATGTGGAAGGACTTTCCGCAAGCGCTGTGCGCAGCGCTGGCCTGCCGTGGGCTGGTGTACTCGCGCCCAGGCTACGGCCGCTCGACGCCGAGCGAGCCGCGGCAGGCTTGGGGTCTGGACTTCATGCACCAGCAGGCGCATGAGGTGCTGCCGGCGTTGCTGCAAGTGCTGGCAGTCGACAGCGCACAAGACAAGCCCTGGCTCTTCGGCCACAGCGACGGCGCTTCGATCGCGCTGCTCTACGCCGCACGATTCGTGCAGCGTGTCGCCGGCGCGGTGGTGCTGGCACCGCACATCCATGTCGAGGCGCTGTCGGTGGCCGGCATCGCCGCGGCGCGCCGGGCTTATCTGGAAACGGACCTGCGCCAGCGCCTGGCGCGCTATCACGACGACCCGGACGCGGTGTTTTGGGGTTGGAACCAGATCTGGTTGCACCCGCCGTTCAAGCAGTGGTCGATCGAGCCCGAGATCGCCGCGATCGCTTGCCCCTTGCTCGCGGTGCAGGGTGTCGCCGACGAATACGGCACGCTCGAGCAGATCCGAGGCATCAAGCGCCGGGTGCCGCACACCGAACTGCTCGAGCTCACCGACTGCGGCCATTCGCCGCAGCGCGACCAGCCCGCGGCGCTGATCGCTGCCGTCACGACCTTTGTCCGATCGCACACTGCGTAGGTGGCGGCGCTGGCGCTGGCGGGCGACGCGGCAGCTGTGGTGTGATCGGCCATGAACGCGTCAACCACCCCCACCTACACCCCCGCCGATACCCCCACCCGCGGCGCTTTCACGCCGGCGCTGAACCGTTCGGCCCTGCGCGACGCCATCGGCGCGCTGACCCGGCGCAGCGAGCCTTCGCTCCTTCCCGGGCTGATCGATCAGGCCAGGTTGCAGGCGGCGCAGGCCGATGCCGCACAAGCGTTTGCGCTGCGCATCGCGCGCGGCGTGCGCGAAAAAAGCCGCAGTGGCGGCCGTGCCGGCCTGGTGCAGGGCCTGCTGCAGGAATTTGCGCTCAGCTCGCAAGAAGGTGTGGCGCTGATGTGCCTGGCCGAAGCGCTGCTGCGTATCCCCGATGCGGCCACGCGCGACGCGTTGATCCGCGACAAGATCGGCGACGGCGACTGGCAGCGCCACCTCGGGCAAAGCCCGTCGTTGTTTGTCAATGCCGCGGCCTGGGGGCTGCTGCTCACCGGCACGCTGGTGGCCACGCACAGCGACAGCGGGCTCGGCGCGACGCTCAAGCGGGTGCTCGCGCGCGGCGGTGAGCCGCTGATCCGCAAGGGTGTGGACATGGCCATGCGCATGATGGGCGAGCAGTTTGTCACCGGCGAAACTATTCAACAGGCGCTGGCCAACGCACGTCCCCGCGAGGCGCAGGGCTTCCGCTATTCCTACGACATGCTCGGCGAAGCGGCGCTGACCGCTGCCGATGCCGAGCGCTACCTGGCCGCCTATGAGCAAGCGATCGAAGCCATTGGCCGCGCATCGGCCGGCCGCGGCATCGTCGACGGGCCGGGGATCTCGATCAAGCTCTCGGCGTTGCACCCGCGTTATGCCCGTGCCCAGGCCGCGCGGGTGAAAGCCGAGCTGGCGCCGCGCCTGACCCGGCTGGCGCTGCTGGCGCGGCAGCATGACATCGGTCTGAATATCGACGCCGAAGAATCCGAGCGGCTCGAGCTCTCGCTGGACCTGCTTGAGCAACTGTGTTTTGAGCCCCGACTCGCCGGTTGGCAGGGCATCGGCGTTGTCATCCAGGCGTATCAGAAACGCTGCCCGGCGGTGGTCGATTTCATCGTCGATCTCGGCCGCCGCAGTGGCCACCGGATCATGGTGCGGCTGGTCAAGGGCGCTTACTGGGACAGCGAAATCAAACGCGCCCAACTCGACGGCCAAGACGGCTATCCGGTCTACACCCGCAAGGCCTACACCGACGTGGCCTACATCGCCTGCGCGCGCAAGCTGCTCGCCGCACCGGACGCGGTGTTCCCGCAATTTGCGACCCACAACGCGCACACGCTGGCCGCCATCCACACCCTGGCCGGCCCCGGCTGGCACAACGGCCAATACGAGTTCCAGTGCCTGCATGGCATGGGTGAGCCGCTGTACGAACAGGTCGTTGGCGCCGCCGGCGGTGACGGCCGACCGTGCCGCATCTACGCGCCTGTCGGCACGCATGAAACATTGCTCGCCTACCTGGTGCGCCGGCTGTTGGAGAACGGCGCCAACTCGTCGTTTGTGAACCGTATCGCCGACGAGGACATCGCGCTCGAAGAACTTGTCGAAGACCCGGTGCGCACGGTCGAAGCACTCGCCGCTCTTGAGGGCACCGTCGGCCTGCCGCACCCGGTGATCGCTTTGCCACGCGAGCTTTTCGGCGCGGGCGGCACGGCCCGCAGCAATGCACGCGGCCTGGACCTTGCGGATGAGCAGACGCTGGCCGCGCTGGACCGCGCCTTCGCCGATGCGGCATCGACAGCCTGGCGTGCCCAGCCGCTGCTGGCGCAAGGCCAGGCCGATGGCCCCTGGCAAATGATGTGCAACCCGGCCGATCCCGATGACGTTGTCGGCCAGGTCCAGGAGGCCACCGCCTTCGATGTGCAGGCGGCCTTGGCCGCGGCCACGTTGGCGGCACCGGCCTGGGCCGCCACCGCGCCGGCAGAACGCGCCGCGCGGCTTGAGGCGGCTGCCAACCAGATCGAGGCCGACACGCTGGCGCTGCTGCCGCTGCTGGCGCGCGAAGCCGGCAAGACGGCAGCTAACGGTGTAGCCGAGGTGCGCGAGGCGGTCGACTTTCTGCGTTATTACGCCGCCGAAGTGCGGCGCGATTTTGACAACGGCCAGCACCTGCCGCTGGGCCCGGTGGTCTGCATCAGCCCGTGGAATTTTCCGCTCGCCATCTTCATCGGCCAGGTCGCCGCCGCGCTCGCCGCCGGCAATGTGGTGCTGGCCAAACCGGCCGAGCAGACGCCGCTGGTCGCCGCTGCCGCCGTGCGCGCGCTGCACGCCGCCGGCGTGCCCGTGGGCGCGCTGCAGTTGCTGCCCGGGCGCGGCGAAACGGTGGGCGCTGCGCTGGTCGGCGACGCCCGTGTCAACGCGGTGCTCTTCACCGGATCGACCGAGGTTGCGCGCCTCTTGCAACGCACGCTGGCCGGGCGCCTGACTGCGCAAGGGCAACTCGTGCCGCTGATCGCTGAGACCGGTGGCCAGAACGCGCTGGTGGTCGACTCGTCGGCGCTGGCCGAACAGGCGGTGGCCGATATCGTGTCGTCGGCTTTCGACAGCGCCGGCCAGCGTTGCTCGGCGCTGCGCCTGCTGTGTGTGCAGGACGACATCGCCGATCGTCTTATCGAGATGCTCAAGGGCGCGGTGAGCGAGCTGTGCGTCGGCGACCCGCGGGCCTTGGCCACCGATGTCGGGCCGGTGATCGACGCCGAAGCGCGCGGCCTGATCGAAACCCATGTCCAGGCGATGCAGGCCAAGCAGCGGCCGGTGTGGCGGCTGGATCTGCGCGCCGATGCCGCGCTGCGCGGGCACTTCGTTGCGCCGACATTGATCGAGCTCAGCAGCGTCGCCGAACTCGGGCGCGAGGTCTTCGGCCCGGTGCTGCATATCGTGCGCTACCGGCGCGAACAGTTCGCCTCACTGCTGGAGCAGATCAACGCCACCGGCTACGGCCTGACCCAGGGTGTGCACACGCGCATCGACGAAACCGTGGCCCAGGTCGTCAACGCGTCACGCGCCGGCAATCTCTACGTCAACCGCAATATCGTCGGCGCCGTGGTTGGCGTGCAACCGTTTGGCGGCGAAGGTTTGTCGGGCACCGGCCCCAAGGCCGGCGGTCCGCTGTATCTGCTGCGCCTGCTTGGCAGCCGGCCGGTGCAGGCGGCACGCCACGCAGTGGCCCACAACGGCATTGCCGCGACAGTGCCGGTGCGCGGCCTGGGCCTGGGCCCGGGCATGACCGCGGGCACTGGCCTTGACGCGCACGGCGGGTCTGCAGGCGTGGCGTTGGTGGCGCTGCGCGCTTGGGCGCAGACGAAGGGCCTGGGCTTGCTCGCAGCGCACTGCGACCAGGCTGCGGCCGAGTCGCCAGTCGGCCCGTGGGTGGGCTTGCCCGGCCCGACCGGCGAGGCGAATCTCTACGCGGTGCACCCGCGCGAAGCGGTGCTCTGCCTGGTTGACGAACATGCCGACGAGCACGCCGACACGCGCGCCGGCAGCGAGGCCGATCGGCTGGTGCAACTCGCCGCGGTGCTGGCCGTCGGCAGCCACGCGGTCTGGCCGGCGGTGGCGCAGGCGCTGTTTGAAAGGTTGCCCGCCGCCGTGCGTGAGCATGTGAGCCTGGCGCAGGACTGGACACTGCGCGCGGTGTCCTTCGACGCCGTGCTGCATCACGGCAGCCCGGCCAATTGGCTGCGCACCGCGCAGGTCTTGGCAGCGCGCCCTGGCGCGATCGTCGGCGTCACCGGCCTGGCGCCAGGCGAGCTGCGCGTGCCGCTGGAGCGCCTGGTCATAGAACGCTCGTTGAGCATCAATACCGCAGCCGCGGGTGGCAACGCCAGCCTGATGACGATCGGTTGAGGCGTCGGCTCGACGGTCTCGTTGTCCTCGCAGCCGGGCTTGGGGTGGC